>JAAPAA010000095.1 GCA_012274165.1 Thiobacillaceae bacterium | reverse complement strand
CGAGTGCGGCTTCGGCGGCGGCAAGCCCGGGCAGGTTGACGTTGAAGGGGTGGCGTACGCGGTTGAGCAGATCGATCACGTCGGGATGCCCTAACCCGTAGCCGACCCGCAGTCCGGCAAGGCCGTAGGCCTTGGAAAACGTGCGGGTAATCAGCAGATTCGGGAAACGCGCCAGCCAGGCAGCGGTGTCGCAGCGCTCGTCCAGCGGCAGATATTCGCCGTAGGCCTCGTCCAGCACCACCAGCACCTGCTGCGGCACCGTTGCCAGGAAGGCCTCGAGTTCCACCCACGGCATGAAGGTGCCAGTCGGATTGTTAGGGTTGGCGATCCACAACACGCGCGTGTCATCGCGGATCGCCGCGCGCATCGCGGCAAGATCGTGGCCGTAATCCCGCGCCGGCACCACGATGCTCTGTGCGCCGGCAGTCTGCGTGGCGATCGGATAGACCGCGAAAGCATGCTGCGAGTGAACCGAAGAGGTTTCCGGCGTCAGGAAGGCCTGCGCCGCCATGTCGAGCACGTCGTTGGAGCCATTGCCCAGCACGATCTGGTTTGCCGCTACACCCAGTTTCACTGACAGTTTCGCCTTCAACGCAAAACCCGCGCCGTCGGGATACAGGGCCATGTCGAACAGGGCATCCTGTGCCGCAGCCAGCGCCATTGGACTGGGGCCCAGCGGATTTTCATTCGACGCCAGCTTGACGATATCGGTTTCGTTGAGCCCCAGTTCTCGGGCGAGTTCGGAAATGGGTTTGCCGGGTTGGTACGGGGCAATTGCGCGCACATGCGGCGGCGCGAGGTCACAACATTTGATCACGATGCAGCGGGATAAGATCCGAGAATTTTGAGGAAGGCGGCACGCGATTCGATTTCGGAGAGCGTGGCGGCGAGCCTGGTGTCCTGACGATGGCCTTCGCAGACGATGAAGAACAGGTATTCCCAGTTGCCCGAACGTGCCGGACGCGACTCAAGCTTGCTCATGGAAATCCCGGCATCAGCCAGCGGTTGCAGCAGTTTGACCACCGCACCCGGCTGATTGCGAACACCCACGACTAACGAGGTTTTATCCTGCCCCGACGGTGCAGCGTCGGTATTGCCCAAGACCAGAAAACGGGTGGTGTTGCTGGCCTCGTCCTCAACGCGTTCCGCTGCCACGGCCAGCCCATACAACTCGGCAGCTGCTTCGCTGCCCAGCGTCGCGGCATCGGGCTCAGCCGCTGCGCGCCGCGCCCCTTCACTGTTGCTGACGACGCTGATCCGCTCTGCCTGCGGCAGATGGCGGCTGAGCCACTGCTGGCACTGGGCGAGTGATTGCACATGACCGTACACGCGAGTGATGCCTTCCAGGCTGGCTGGCTTGCGCATCAGCATCTGGTGAATCGGCAGCATCACTTCACCGCAGATCTGCAGCGGACTGGTAACGATGAGATCGAGCGTGCGCGATATCGCGCCTTCGGTGGAGTTTTCCACCGGCACCACGGCAAAATCAACGCGGCCGGTTTCCACTGCACGAAAACAGGCGTCGATGTCGGCTTCGGCCTGTGCTTCGATTTCATGTCCGAATTGCTTATGCACGGCCTGCTGGCTAAACGTGCCTGCAGGACCAAGATAGGCGACCCGCGTGGTCTGTTCGAGCGCGCGGCAAGCCGACATGATTTCGCGAATCAGGCGCTCAACCGTGTCGCCCGACAAGGGGCCGGGGTTGGACGTGCGTAAACGCTGCACGATCTGCGCCTCGCGTTCGGGCCGGTAGATTTTTTCACCCTTCTTGGCGCGCCCCACCTGCTGGGCAATGCCTGCGCGCTCCGACAGCAGTTTCAGAATGGCGTCGTCGATGCCATCAATGCGCGCGCGCAACTCATTCAGGTCATTTAGCACGCCAAGCTCGCTGCGTATCTCGTCAGTCATGCAGGCAGATTCCGCACAGCGAGTACGCCGGCAATCGCCGAAAGTTGTTGCAACACGACATCGGTCACAGCGCTATCAATATCAACCAGGGTGTAGGCCATGTCGCCCTTGGATTTATTGAGCATGTTGTGGATGTTGATTCCGGCGCTGGCAAGCACCGACGAAATCTGCCCCACCATGTTGGGCACATTGGCGTTGGCAATCGCAATCCGGAAATTCGACTCGCGCGCCATGGCGACGTTGGGGAAATTCACTGCATTGAGGATGTTGCCGTGTTCGAGATAATCGGCCAGCTGCTCGGCGACCATTACCGCGCAGTTCTCTTCAGCCTCCTCGGTGCTGGCGCCCAGATGCGGCAACGCGACGACCTTGGCATGGCCCTTGAGCGCATTCGCCGGAAAATCGCAGATATAGGCATGCAGCTTGTTGGCATCGAGCGCTTCGACCGCAGCCGCGTTATCGACCACGCCCTCACGCGCAAAATTGAGCAGCACCGCGCCGGGACGCATCACCCCGATACGCTGGGCGTTGATCAGGTTGCGCGTCGCGTCGATCAGCGGCACATGCAGGCTGACGAAATCCGCCATGCGCAGCACATCCTCGACGTTCTCTGCGCGCTTGACCTGCGACGGCAGGCGCCATGCGGCGTCGACCGTAATCGCCGGATCGAAGCCGACCACGTTCATGCCCAGCTTGATCGCAGCTTCCGCGACGTAGGAACCGATGGCGCCGAGGCCGATCACGCCCAGCGTACGGCCAGGCAATTCAGTGCCCGCAAAGTTCTTTTTACCGGCTTCGGTTGCCTTGTGCATTTCCTCATCCGTACCAGTCAGGCCCTCGACAAAGCGGATCGCGGGCACCAAGTTGCGTGCAGCCAGCAACATGCCGGCGATGACCAGTTCTTTCACCGCGTTGGCGTTCGCTCCCGGCGCATTGAACACCGGGATACCGCGTTCGGACAGCTTTTTAACCGGGATGTTGTTGGTTCCGGCGCCGGCACGTGCAATGGCCTTCACCGACGCTGAAATATCCATCTCGTGCATATTGGCCGAGCGCACCAGAATGCCGTCTGCGTCAACCACATCGCCGCCCACGGTGTAATGCTCCGGCAACCTTGCCAGCCCCCTGGCGGAGATGGCGTTGAGAGTCAGAATCTTGCGCGCTTTAGCCATGATGGTTAACCCTGGTTCTTCTCGAATTCGCTCATGTAGCCCACCAGCGCCTGCACGCCCGCGAGCGGCATGGCGTTGTAAATCGACGCGCGCATGCCACCGACCGAGCGGTGGCCTTTCAGTTGCAGCAGATTGCGTTCTTTCGCGCCTTTCAAGAACGCTTCGTCGAGCGCGGCGTCTTTCAGTGTGAACGGCACATTCATCAGCGAGCGGTTATCCAGCGCCACCGGCGAGTTGTAGAACCCGGAGGCGTCGATCTTGCCGTACAGCAGCCCGGCTTTTTCGCGGTTGGTTTTTTCCATCGCCGTGAGGCCGCCATTTTTCTTCAGCCACTTGAACACCAGTCCTGCCGTGTACATGGCAAAGGTGGCCGGCGTGTTGTACATCGAGTCGTTGTCGGCGTGGATCTTGTAGTCGAACATGGTCGGCGTGCCTTTCAGCGTTTCGCCGATCAGGTCGTCGCGCACGATGACGATGGTGAGCCCGGCCGGGCCGATGTTTTTCTGCGCACCGGCATAGATCAGGCCGAATTTCGACACGTCGATCGGGCGCGACAGGATGGTCGAGGACATGTCGGCCACCAGCGGTGCGTCCTTGGTTTCCGGCGTCCAGAACATTTCCACGCCACCGATGGTTTCGTTGGGCGTGTAATGGACATAAGCGGCGTTGGGGTCGAGCTTCCACGCGTCCTGCGTCGGCGCGTAGCTGAAGTTCTTGTCTTCGCTGCTCGCCACCACGTTCACCGCGCCATATCGCTTGGCTTCTTTAATGGCTTTTTTCGACCATTCGCCGGTATTCAGATAATCCGCGCTGGCTTTGCCGCGCAGCAGATTCATCGGCACCATAGCAAACTGGCTCGACGCGCCGCCCTGCAGGAACAGCACCTTGTAATTGGACGGAATCCCCATTACCTCGCGCAGATCGGCTTCGGCCTCGGCAGCGATGCCCATGAATTCCTTGCCGCGATGGCTCATTTCCATCACCGACATGCCAGATCCGTGCCAATCGACCAACTCGGCCTGCACCTGTTGCAACACGGTCTTGGGCAGCACGGCAGGGCCGGCGCTGAAGTTATAAATGGTCATGCTGGGGTCTCCTCTTCGTTATCGGTTTCAGCCACTTTTTCCAGGCCAATCAGGGTCTCACCCTTGTCCAGATTGATCAACGTGACGCCCTGGGTCGAGCGGCTCATCGCGCGGATTTCCTTGACGCGCGTGCGGATCAGCACGCCGCCGGTGGTAATCAGCATGATTTCGTCATCCGGCTTCACCAGCGTGGCTGCCACTACGCGGCCGTTACGCTCGCTGGTCTGGATCGCGATCATGCCCTGCGTCGCACGGGCGTGGCGGGTGTATTCGGTGATCGAGGTGCGTTTTCCGAAGCCGTTTTCGGTCGCTGTCAGCACAAAGTCGTTTTCGTCCTCGGCCACCAGCAGCGAAATCAGCTTCTTGCCCTTGGCGAGTTTCATGCCAATCACGCCGCGCGCGGTGCGGCCCATCGGGCGCACATCGTTTTCGTCAAAGCGCACCGCCTTGCCGCCGTCGGAGAACAGCATCACGTCATGGCGGCCGTCGGTGATCGACGCGCCGATCAGGAAGTCGCCCTCGTCCAGCCCCACCGCGATGATGCCTGCGGTGCGCGGGCGCGAGAAATCGGACAGCGGCGTTTTCTTGACGATGCCATTGCTGGTCGCCATGAACACGTAATGCTCATCGTCAAAGGATTTGACTGGCAGCAACGCGTTGATTTTCTCGCCGTCTTCCAGCGGCAGCAGGTTAACGATGGGCTTGCCGCGCGCCGCGCGTCCGCCCGCCGGGACGTTGTATACCTTGAGCCAGTACATGCGCCCGCGGTTGGAAAAGCAGAGGATGAAGTCGTGGGTGTTGGCGACAAACATCTTCTCGATGAAGTCTTCGTCCTTGGTGCCTGCCGCCTGTTTGCCGCGCCCGCCGCGCTTCTGCGCGCGGTAGTCGTCCATCGGCTGCGACTTCATGTAACCGCCGTGCGACAGGGTCACGACCATCTCTTCAGGCTTGATCAGGTCTTCCATCGACATGTCTTGCGCGTTCTCGACGATGACCGAGCGGCGGCCGTCGCCGAACTGATCCTGAATCTGCTTCAGCTCGTCGCGAATGATCAGGGTGATGCGTGCCGGGGTGGCCAGAATGTCGAGCAGATCGGCAATTTTCAGCATGATCTCCTTGTATTCGCCAATGATCTTGTCGGATTCCAGATTGGTCAGGCGCTGCAGTTGCATTTCGAGAATGCGCTGCGCCTGAATCTCGGACAGGTGATAGCCATCGGCGTGCAGGCCGAATTCCGGCCCCATGTTCATCGGGCGCGAATATTCGGGATCGATGCGCGCCAGCATTTCCTCGACCATCGCCGATTTCCACGCCTTTTCCAGCAGGCGCGTTTTGGCAATCAGCGGGGTTTCGGACGACTTGATCAGTTCGACGATGTCGTCGACGTTGGCCAGCGCCACCGCCAGGCCTTCCAGGATATGGCCGCGCTCACGTGCTTTCTTGAGGTCGAACACGGTACGGCGGGTAACGACTTCGCGGCGGTGGCGCAGGAAGGCGTCGAGGATTTCGCGCAGGTTCAGCAAACGCGGCTGGCCGTCGATCAGCGCCACCATGTTCATGCCAAAGGTGTCCTGCATCTGCGTCTGCTTGTACAGATTGTTCAGCACCACGTCCGCGTTTTCGCCGCGCTTCAGCTCAATGTAGACGCGCATGCCCGACTTGTCGGATTCGTCGCGCAGGTCGGAAATGCCGTCGATCTGCTTTTCGCGCACCAGCTCACCGATCTTGATTAGCAGGTTGGCCTTGTTCACCTGGTAGGGTAGTTCGTCGATGATGATCGCCTGCTTGCCGCCTTCCCTGCCCACATCCTCGAAGTGGCAGGTGGCGCGCATCACCACGCGGCCGCGGCCGGTGCGGTAACCGTCGCGCACGCCGGAGAGGCCGTAAATGATGCCGGCGGTGGGGAAGTCTGGCGCCTTGACGATGCTGATCAGCGCCTCGATGTCGATCTCGGGATCGTCGAGCAGCGCAAACAGCGCGTCGCAAATGTCGGTGAGGTTGTGCGGCGGGATATTGGTCGCCATGCCCACCGCGATGCCGGACGAGCCGTTGATCAGCAGGTTGGGGATCTTGGCGGGCAGCACCAGCGGTTCAAACTCGGAACCGTCGTAGTTGGGTCCAAAATCGACGGTTTCCTTGTCCAGATCGGCCAGCAGTTCGTGCGCGATTTTCGCCATCCGCACTTCGGTGTAACGCATTGCCGCCGCGTTGTCGCCGTCGACCGAGCCGAAGTTGCCCTGGCCGTCGATCAGCATGTAGCGCAGTGAGAAATCCTGCGCCATCCGCACCATAGTGTCATACACCGCGGTGTCGCCGTGCGGGTGGTATTTACCGATCACGTCGCCGACCACGCGGGCCGATTTTTTGTAAGCCTTGTTCCAGTCGTTGGAGAGCTCGTTCATCGCGAACAACACGCGGCGATGCACGGGCTTCAGTCCATCACGCACATCCGGCAGCGCGCGCCCCACGATCACGCTCATTGCGTAATCGAGATAGGAGCGTCTCATCTCGTCTTCGAGACTGACCGGGAGGGTTTCCTTGGCAAACTGTTCCATAACCGGCTTTTTATTGATCTAAAAGCCCGTGATTTTAGCATGGCCAACCCGCCCGGATGGATGGGGGCGATGGGCTACCGCGATGGCTCTGTCACAAACCCGATGCGCGCCAGCCCTGCCACCACAGGCGTAACAAGGATTGCGGCGGCGGCATGGCCATTGCAATCAGCGCATGCAATCCCTAGAAATGCACAGTTAACCCCAGCGAGGCCGCCCAGTCTGCCGTCAACTGCGTGCCCCGCACATCCTGCAGCAGCGGAAGCTGAACCAGTCCGTAGAGCTGCACACCATTCCTCAGCGGAACCAGCAGCCCGGGTGCAAAGTACATGAAGGTACCGCCACTGTCAGCGGGCTCGGCATTGACCCCGCGGTCCTGCCCACGCCACAACATGTTGATCTGCGCCAGCGCCTGCACCGTGCCCATCGGATAACTCATCCCCAGATCGAGATTGACCGCGTCACCCGGTTCAAAGTCCTGCCGCTCGGTCATTGCGTGCTTGCTGCGCAGCTGCGCAAACCAGCCTGCCTGCGCCCAACGACCCGAGGCAAATCCGCCAACGATCAGGTCGGTGGATCCCGTGCCGGGCTGCAAGCTGCGTTCAGCCACTTCGCCGGCCGCATTGCGCTCATCGGTTGAACCGGTGGGCAGCTTGATTCCCCCGACCAGGCCGTAGGATGTGTCGTGCGAGGATTGCGCCTCGTCCAGCCGCCAGTACGCCAAGGCTCTCACGTCGCCCATCCGGGTGAAATCCCAGTTTTCCAGCTCGGGGCCGTCCTCGCCATTGTGAATATGGGAATGGTCGCGTGACACCACCGGCACGCTCAGCGTCAGGCTCACGGACGAGCTGACTGCGTGGCTCAGACTGGCGATGAAATTTTGGTTACGGGTCTTGATCTCGTCATGCTCGCCTACCACGCCGGACGCCGTGGCTTTATCCCTCCCCGCGCGCAATTGATCCTGATTGATGTATTCCATACGCAAATCCAGCTGTGTGGCGTTTTCAGTCCACGGGGTTTGCGCGTCCCAATCGGTATTGATGCTGCAGAAAGCCGAGCCGCAACTGGCCATGGCTGCGCCATGAGTTGCCAGCAAAAGCAAGGCTGCGGTGTTTGCCGCAAGTGTCGTTTTCAGTTTCATGCTCTCCCCCTCATTCGTTTTTAAGGATGCTAACGCCACGGAGGCGCTTTATCCCTGTGGCAAATTGCCGCATGTCCCGATGTCCCGGACCTTCATCCATCCTCGACTTGCGCCGCAACTTTGCCAATCCGTGCGCAAACAGTGAGAATGCAGGCCGCCATGAAAGCGCCTGCCGACCTTCTTCTCCTGCCGCAATGGGTCGTTCCCGTCGAAACCGAGGGAACGCTGACCGACCATGCCGTGGTAGTGCGCGACGGCCAGATTCTCGATGTGCTGCCCGCCGCCGACGCGCATGCCCGCTACGACGCCGCGCACACCCTTGCCCTGCCCGGCCAGGTGCTGATTCCCGGTCTGGTCAATCTGCATTGCCACGCTGCGATGTCGCTTCTGCGCGGCTTTGCCGACGACCAGCCGCTGATGGCCTGGCTCCAGCAATACATCTGGCCCGCCGAGAAAAAGCACCTGTCCGACGCCTTCGTGCGCGACGGCACCCTGCTCGCCGCAGCCGAAATGCTGGCGGGCGGCGTCACCACCGTGAACGACATGTATTTCTACCCGGCGGCAGCGGGCGAGGCGTTCATTCAAGCCGGCATGCGCGCCATGCTGGGAATGATCGTGGTCGAGTTTCCCAGCGCCTACGCAACCGATGCGGACGACTACCTGTCCAAGGGGCTGGCGATGCGCGATGCGCTGAAAGACGAGCCCCTGCTGTCGTTTGCCTTTGCCCCGCACGCGCCCTACACCGTTTCGGACGCCACCTTCGGCCGCATCAATACGCTGGCCGAGCAGTTGGGCGTGCCCATCCACACCCACCTCCACGAAACCGCCGACGAAATCGCAACCAGCCTGCAGCAGCACGGGGTGCGCCCGCTGGAACGGCTGGCACGGCTGGGTTTGCTGGGGCCCAATTTCATCGGCGTCCATGCGGTGCATTTGAACGAGGCCGAAATCGAGTTTCTGGCCGTGCACGGCTGCCACGTGGCGCATTGCCCGACGTCCAATCTCAAGCTTGCTTCCGGCATTGCGCCCATCACCCAACTCGCTGCGGCCGGGATTAACCTCGGCCTTGGCAGCGACGGCGCCGCCAGCAACAACCGCCTCGACCTGTTCGCCGAAATGCGCCTGGCCGCCTTGCTGGCCAAGGGCATCAGCGGCAACGCGGCTGCCCTGCCCGCCGCCGCCGCACTCAAGGCGGCGACGCTCGGCGGCGCGCGTGCGCTCAATCTCGACAGCCAGATCGGCAGCATCACCCCCGGCAAGCGCGCCGACCTGGTCGCGGTCGATCTCTCCGCCACGTCGAGCCAGCCGGTGTTCGACCCCATCTCGCACCTGGTTTATGTGGCGGGGCGCGAAAACGTCAGCCACGTCTGGGTGGATGGCAAGCACACCGTCAATAACCGCGCTCTGGTCGGCCTCGATGCCGACGACCTGAGCGCCCGCGCCGCCTATTGGCGCGCCAAAATCACTGCATAGGACACTCCCATGAGCAACGTTGACGCCGCTGAAATCGCCAAATTTTCCGAACTCGCCCATCGCTGGTGGGATCCGAACTCCGAATTCAAACCGCTGCACGAAATCAACCCGCTGCGCCTGAAGTGGATCGACCAGCAAGCGCCCTTGACCGGTAAGAAAGTGCTCGATATCGGCTGCGGCGGCGGCATTCTGGCCGAAGCGATGGCGGCTGCCGGCGCTACGGTGAGTGGCATCGACCTGTCGGAAAAAGCGCTCAAGGTCGCCAAGCTGCATTTGTACGAATCCGGTCTCAGCGTCGATTACCAGCTGGTCTCGGCCGAAGACTTCGCCGCCCGGCACGCGGGCGAATTCGACGTGGTGACCTGCATGGAAATGCTGGAACACGTGCCCGATCCCGCCTCGATCGTCGCCGCCTGCGCGCGCCTGGTCAAACCCGGCGGCTGGGTGTTCTTTTCAACGCTGAACCGCAACGCCAAGAGCTATCTG
>JAAPAA010000094.1 GCA_012274165.1 Thiobacillaceae bacterium | reverse complement strand
GTGTAGAGCAGCAACAGCACGACGAAGGAAAACGCCACCATGCCCGCCGCCAGCCAGTGCGCCTGCGCGTATTCCAGCGCCTCGACGTGGTCGTAGATTTGCACCGACACCACGCGGGTCTTGTTCGGGATGTTGCCGCCGATCATCAGCACCACGCCGAACTCGCCGACGGTGTGGGCAAAGCCGAGCACGCTGGCGGTGAGGTAGCCGGGCCGCGCCAGCGGCAGCACCACGCTGAAGAAGGTATCGAGGGGCGACGCGCGCAGCGTGGCCGCCGCTTCCAGCGGACGCTCGCCGATGGCCTCGAAGGCGTTCTGGAGCGGCTGCACCACGAAGGGCAGCGAATAGAACACCGAGGCGACCACCAGCCCGGCGAAGGTGAACGGCAGCACGCCGAGCCCCAGCGACTGCGTGAGTTGGCCGACCGGGCCGTTCGGCCCCATCGCGACCAGCAGATAAAAGCCGATCACCGTCGGCGGCAGCACGATGGGCAGCGCCACCACCGCGCCCACCGCACCCTTCCACGCCGAGCGCGTGCGCGCCAGCCACCAGGCGATGGGCGTGCCGATCACCAGCAACAGTAGCGTGGTGACGCTGGCCAGCTTCAGCGTCAGCGCAATCGCGGCAAGATCGGGTTCGCCCAGCATCCTTTCCTCTTTTTACAACTCGTAGCCGTAGGACTTGATCACCGCGCGTGCCTGATCGGTTTTAAGAAACTGAACCAGCGCGGCGGCGGCCGGATTGTCCTTGCCGGGGGTCAACACCACCGCGTCCTGGCGGATCGGGCTGTGCCAGCTGGCCGGCACGATCCAGGCCGAACCGCTTTTGAGCTTGCCGTTCTCGACAATCTGGGACAAGGCGACGAAGCCGAGTTCGGCATTGCCGGTACTGACGAACTGGTAGGTCTGCGCGATGTTCTCGCCTTGCACGAACCTGGCTTCGATGCTGCCGAGCAGAACCAACCTGGTCAGGGTCTCGACCGCGGCTGCGCCGTAGGGCGCAAGTTTGGGGTTGGCGAGCGCCAGGTGCGCGAATGTGCCCTGCTTCAGCACTGCGCCCTTATCGTCGACGTAACCGGGCTTGGCCGACCACAGCGCCAGCTGGCCGATCGCGTAGGTGAAGCGGCTGCCGGCCACGGCGGCGCCTTCCTTTTCCAGCCTGGCCGGGGTTTCGTCGTCTGCTGCGAGCAGCACCTCGAACGGCGCGCCATTCCTGATCTGGGCGTAGAACTTGCCGGTGGCGCCGAAAGAAAGTCGCGCCTTGTGGCCGGTGGCTTGCTCGAAATCCGCGGCGATTTTCTGCATCGGTGCGGTGAAGTTGGCGGCGACGGCGACCTGGACTTCTGCTGCCCAGAGGGGATTGGACAGGCCCAGGACGATCAGGCCGGCGAACAAGGGGGACAGGCGGATTTTCATGATGGACTCCAGAGTGAATGAAAAAGGGTCAGGCGGCAACCGCCAGGATGATGTGGGAGACCTTGATCAACGCGCAGGCGCGCACGCCGACTTTGAGCCCGAGGGTCTGAATGCTGGCGACGGTCTTGTCGCCCGGCAGTTCGATGATGACTTCGGCGTTGACCGCGCCTTCTCCTGTTCTCCTGCTAACGCACCACGGTGCCGCAGAGACGGTTGCGGGCGCCGGTTTTCCGGTGGTGAGAATGACCCACGGTGGCTTGACCAGGGCAAATTGCTGGTGGAATGGATTCGCGCGCCCTATCGCGCATAAAATTGTCTCTGCGGGCGCACCGCCGGTACTTTCAATATCCACCCCACTCCCCTGCCATGCTGCCTTTTCCCGTTGAGTTTTTCCTTTTTGCCTTGACCCTCATAGGGGTGGCTGTTTTTCACCAGCGCAATTTCGAAATCGCGCTGACGGGGCTTGCAGTCATCGCCGTGTACAAGGTCTCGGTGCTGGGCTACGACCTGCTGCCCCACCTCGGGCACGAGACCCCGCTGCTGCTCAACCTGCTGGGGCTGCTGCTGGGTTTCGCCCTCCTGGCCAAGGTGTTCGAGCAATCGCATGTGCCCGATCTGCTGCCGCACTGGCTGCCGGACGACTGGCGCGGCGGCTTCATCCTGCTGGTGATGGTGGCGGTGATCTCGAGTTTTCTCGACAACATCGCCGCCGCCATGATCGGCGGCGTCGTCGCGCGCCGCGTGTTTCAGGGCCGGGTGAAAGTGGGCTATCTGGCCGGCATCGTCGCCGCTTCCAATGCGGGCGGCGCGGGCTCGGTGGTGGGCGACACCACCACCACCATGATGTGGATCGCCGGGGTGCCCGCCCTGCATGTGACTCACGCGTTCGTCGCGTCCCTCGTCGCCGTCGCTTTCTCGGGTTTTATCGCCGCGCGCCAGCAGCATGCCTGGCAACCCATCCGCAAGGACTGGCCGCGCGACCGCCAGGTGGACTGGATGCGCCTCGGGGTAGTCGGGCTCATCATCGCTGGCGCCATTGGGGCCAATATAGCGCTCGGTTTCCCCGCGGTCGGGGTCTGGGCCGCCATCCTGCTCGGCGCGATGTTGCGCCCGGCGCCGTGGAGCGAAGCGCGCCATGCGCTCAAGGGCAGCCTGTTCCTGATCTTTCTGGTCACTGCCGCCAGCCTGATGCCGGTGGAGAAACTGCCGGCCGCTTCGGTGCAGACCGCCTTCG
The DNA here is from genome assembly GCA_012274165.1 of Thiobacillaceae bacterium. Lineage (GTDB taxonomy): Bacteria > Pseudomonadota > Gammaproteobacteria > Burkholderiales > Thiobacillaceae > Thiobacillus. Next base: position 19,160 of record JAAPAA010000094.1, on the reverse strand, counting down.
GCCTGGGCTTTGTGTCGGCGGTGTTCGACAACATCCCGCTCACCAAGCTTGCGCTGGATCAGGGCGGCTACGACTGGGGCGTGCTCGCCTTCGCGGTCGGTTTCGGCGGCTCGATGATCTGGTTCGGTTCGTCGGCCGGGGTCGCCATCACCAACGAGTTCAGGGAAGCCAAGAACACGTGGCTCTGGATCAAGGAAGGCTGGCACGTCGCGGCGGCCTACGTGCTGGGGTTCTGGGTGCTGTATCTGGCGCTGGGCTGGCATCCCGACCTGGTGCTAGGAGCGGGCGGCTGAAAATGAATCACCCAGGCAATCCTGGAATCATCGCTGCCTTGGCAGCCGCAGTGCTCTTTGGGGCGGGGACGCCGCTCGCCAAGCTCCTGCTGGAACACGCAACCCCATGGTTGCTCGCTGCCTTGTTGTATCCGGGTTCAGGCATTGGGCTCTGGTTGCTTCGCCGCGTTCGCCGCGCACCGGCAGCCCATCTGGCTCCCGGTGAAGGGCGCTGGCTGGTGGGCGCGATTCTTTCCGGAGGCGTCATCGCGCCCGTGTTGCTGATGACCGGTCTGGCCACGATGCCCGCTTCCGGCGCAGCGCTATTGCTGAACGCCGAAAGCGTCTTCACGGCACTGCTCGCGTGGTTCGCGTTCAAGGAAAACTTCGACCGGCGTATTGACGTTGGCACGCCGCAAAGGCGTGATCTCGGTCAAAAACGACATGCGCCTCAAATGATCTAAAAGTTGACCAACGGTCACTCCCGTCGGGTGAGCGTTGGGGATGACTTCAGGAACTCAAGAGTTCGCCATGGCGGGATCAGTCGTAGCCATCGACGGCGGTCTTGCCGCGGAACAGCCGATAGGTGTGCAGCGTGTAAGCCAGTACGAACGGCATCAGAATCAGCACGCCCACCAGCATGAAGCCGAGCGTGGCAGGCGGTGCGGCCGCTTCGCGTACCGTGAGCGCCCGCGGCACGATATACGGCCACAGGCTGTAGGCAAACCCCGAGAGCGCGAGCAGGAATAGCGCGATGCACAGCACGAACGGCGCTAATTCGCGGCGCTTTTCCACGCTGCGCCACAGCGCCACGCCCGCGAGCATGCTGGCGGCCGGCAGCGGGGCGAGCCAGACGATCGCCGGAAAGCTGAACCAGCGCGCGGCAATCGCCGGCTGGGCGAGCGGGGTCCACACGCTGACCACGGCGAAAAAGCCCAGCAGGGCTACAACGAGGAGCCGCGCGAACCGGTAGCAGCGCGCCTGCAACGCGCCGTCGGTCTTCAGAATCAGCCACGCGGCGCCCAGCAGTGCGTAGCCGGTGGCGACGGCGCTGCCGGTCATCACGCTGAACGGCGTCAGCCAGTCCCACGGGCCGCCGGCATAGCGGTGTCCGCTGACCTGCATGCCGTCGACGAAGCTGCCGAGCATCGCGCCCTGGCAGAAGGCGGCCAGCAACGATCCGGCGCAGAGGCTGGCGCTCCATGGCGCTTTCCAGTGCGCCTCCGGCCGATACTCGAACGCCACGCCGCGCAGCACCAGCGCGCACAGCATCAGACTCAGCGGGACATACCAGGCCGAGAGCAGGATCGCGTAGGCCGCTGGGAACGCGGCGAACAGGACGGCGCCGCCCAGCACCAGCCAGGTTTCGTTGCCGTCCCACACCGGCGCCACGCTGGCGAACATGCGTTCGCGCTCGTCCGCGTCGCGGGCGAATGGCAGCAGGATGCCGATTCCCAGATCGAAGCCGTCCAGCAAGACGTACATCACGATCCCGAAGGCCAGCAGCAGGTACGCGATCAGGGCATAGTCCATGGTTATCGATACCATGCGGTACGCCGCATCGCCCGCACCTGCTCCGGCAGCTTCTGTTCCGGCCCTTGGGCGACGAGGCGCGCAACAAAATACAAAAAGACTGGCAGCAACACGGCGTAGAGCATCGCGTAAAGGACGAGCGAGAAAGCCACCGTATCCGCCGCGAGCGGCGTCGCGGCCTCGGTCGTGGTCATCAGCCCCTGCACGACCCAGGGCTGGCGCCCCGCCTCGGTGGCGACCCAGCCCGCGACCACCGCCACCAGGCCCAGCGGCGTGCAGGCGAGGCACAGCCGCAGGAACCATGGCCTGCTGTGGAGCATCCCGCGTAGACGCAAGACGAGTCCCAAAACAGAAACGGCGAACAGCAGGATGCTGATTCCCACCATGATCCGGAAGGCGAAGAACACGGTCGGCACATGCGGCCGCTGCTCCGGCGCAACCTGGTCGAGGCCGAGGACGACGCCGTGCAGGTCGTGCTTGAGAAGCAGACTGGTCACATGCGGGATTTCAAGCGCGTAGCGGTTGGCCGCAGCATCCATGTCCGGCAGCGCGAACACGACGAAAGGCGCGCCAGGCTGCGTCTGCCACAGCGCTTCCATCGCCGCGATCTTCATCGGCTGGTCACGCTGTACCTGCAGACCGTGCAGATCGCCGAGCGCGATCTGGCCTGCGCTGAAAACCAGTGCCGCGCCCAGCGCCAGCGAAAATGCCCTGCGCGACGCGTCTTCCGGTCCCCGGTGCAGCAGCCGCCACGCGCTGACACCGGCGACGACGAACGCGCCCGTCAGCAGCGAAGCGGTCAGCATGTGCGCCAGGCGATACGGAAACGACGGGTTGAACACAACCTGCCACCAGTCCGCCGCAGCGAACACCCCATCCTTCAACGTGTATCCCGCCGGCGTATGCATCCACGAGTTGGCCGCCAGGATCCAGAACGCCGACAGCAGCGTACCCAGCGCCACCATGCACGTGGCGAACAGATGCAGGCGCGCACCCACCCGGCCCCAGCCGAGCAGCATCACCGGCAGGAAGCCCGCTTCGAGAAAGAAAGCCATCAGCACCTCGTAGGCAAGCAGCGGGCCCAGCACGTTGCCGGTGGCGCGCGAGAACGGCGCGAAATTGGTGCCGAACTCGAACGACAGCACGACCCCGCTGACCACGCCCATGCCGAACGCCAGACCGAACAGTTTGGCCCAGAAGCGGTACAGCCGCACGTAGATTTCGTTGCCGCTGCGCAGCCACAGCACTTCGAGCAGCACCAGGAAAGGCGCCAAGCCCAGCGTCAGGGTCGGGAAAAGAATATGAAAGCCGAGGGTGAACGCGAACTGCAGGCGGGAGAGGAGGATCGCGTCGAATTCCATCGTTTCTTGGTTTTCCGTACCGCCGTGGCCGGGACGCGCTATCCGCTAGCCGTTTACGCCATCTGCGGCGGAATCAGCGACAACACCGGGCTGGGGCTGCGCAAATGCAGCCGGTGACCCGAGCGGGTCAACGGCCCTGCCAGTCCGGCGATCGCCTGCAAGCTGTCGAGCGTCGCCAGCGTCGCGATCAGTTCGACGCCGCCGTCAACGTCCACCTCTTCCGGCTCGGCCGCGTCCGCGTCCGGATACAAACGGCGAAACAGCGCGTGGTGCATGCCCGGCGGCAGCACGATTTCCACTATCGCCCGACGCAACAACGCTTCGGCAATATTGGCGGCGGTTTCCTGTCCACCCCACGTCAGCTTGATCACTTCGGTCTCGGCCATGTCCGTTCCATTTTTCCGGTGTCTCCGTCCTTTATAGGACATCGCGATCCCGCACAGATACGAGGTTTGAGGGAAATCCGCGTCCGTCGCGTTTTGTAGCCGATTCGACAACATCATCGGCCACACCCAGATGATGCGCCGCGTATTCGAGCAGGCACGACTGGTGGCGAAGTGGGCAACCACCGCCCTGATCCGCGGCGAGACCAGCACTGGTCAAGCACCGGCGGGGGGCGAAATGGGAATGCCGATTGATCCTTCAGCTTGACACTGGTTTCCTGCTGATTCCATATCGGCCTTTTCCGCCCGATAAGCCATTGCTGCCATGCGAGAGCCACGAGCAGCCTGCCCGCACACCCGCTTCTAACGCAGCCTGCGTCCGATCTGCCACATCACCCAGCCGCGCTGCAGCCATTTGCCTGCATGTTGCGGGCAAGGCTGCAAAAAGGAGCGCAGCACCCGCCATCAAGGCTGGATGGCGTCCGATATAGCGAAACGCAGCCACCCCCCGGTCGGCCACTGCCAGACGCGGACGCCAAGGTTCCAGGCTCTGCGTCAGAGCTGTTCGTTGTGCCGCAGCCTGCCTCACCAGCAGGCTGCGGCGCTCGGCGAGACGGATCAGCTTTTTGTTCATGATTCGGCTTTAAGTTTATGTTTGTCTTTGGATAGTTCCGCCAGACTCGCAGCAAACAACCGGGGCTTGGTTCGGGCTTTGTGGATCGCGAGCCACGCTGATCCAGCGCCGGCTGCCAGAAAAAACCCGGTCAACCCACCCAGCGCCAGGAGCCGGTGCGATTCCCAGAAAACAACCACAATCAGGATCGCCAGCAGCACGACACCCACACCGATGCAAAACAGTGCAACCAGCACCAGCACCAGGTGGCTGATCAAGTGTTCCCGCTCTTCAGCAATGTCCGTGGACAAAAGCTCGAGCCGGGTATGCACAATGCTGACCAGACTGACAGACAGCGTTCTCAGGGATTCAAACAATCCCCCCGCCGAAGCGTGTGATTCCTCAGCCATCGCCTGGCTTAGCGCCGACCAATCAGCAGGCCGATCACCATGCCGACACTTGCAGCGACACCAATCGCCTGCCACGGATGGACGTGGACATATTCATCCGTCGCCTTGGCGGCAGCCTTGGTTTTATCCACCAGCGCCGCCTGGGCATCGGCCATTTTTACTTTTGCAGTAGCGAGAGACTCTTCCACCCTGGCGCGGATGGTTGCCACCGTCTCGCCGCCCTGCCCAGCCGTTGCCTTCAGCAGCGCTTCCGCATCGGCAACCACCGCCTTGAAATCATGGATCAACTGGTCTTTCGTAACATCAGACAGATTCTCGGTGTTCATGGATATTTCCCCTCTGGTTAATAACACAGCGCCTCAACAAGGAAGGCTCTCAGCCAACTATAGCTCACTTGACCCGCATGTCCTTTTTGACGGTGAGTACGCTGCTCGCGCTCCACATTACCTCGACGGCCTGGTCGATGCCGGCCAGGAAATTGACGCAGCCGTCCGGCAAAACCAGACCTGCTGTGGAAAGATACGCCGACTGGCGCAGCTTCCTGCACAATCACTCGCTGAACGACGTTCTCCACCAGCGTATCAAGGCGTTGTGGACTCGAAATATGGGAGTTATGGCTGTGAACTTTGACCTCTACCGCAAGGACTTCGTGATCGTCGTCACGCTGCTTTTCGCCCTCGCCCTGTACTGGATGCTTGCGCCTTTCTGGGGCGCATTTGCCTGGGGAATCTGCCTTGCATTCCTGCTGGCGCCGCTGCAAGCCTGGCTGACCCGCAAGCTGAAGGGACGCGCGGGCCTGTCGGCGGGGATCATCACCGCGCTGGTGCCTGTTGTGCTCGCGGGGCCTTTGGTGAGTCTGGGCTTGGCATTTGCGAGTCAGTTCGCGGATATGCTTGCGCAGCTGCAGCAAGTGCGTTTCGACAACAGTCTGCTTGCGCAGCTGGAGCGGCATCCCCTCATCGGCGGCCTTGCCGAGTGGTTACGCCAGCATCTTACTGCCTCGACCGAACAACTCCAGGGCTGGCTGGAAAGCGGCGCCCATATGCTGCTGAAGTCGCTGGCTGCCACGGGTGGGAACATCGTGCTCAGTGCCCTGGGCACGCTCATGAATTTCTTCATCATGTTGTTCCTGCTGTTCTTTCTGCTGCGTGACGGCCGCCACCTGCTCGGCCGCGTGGTGCGTCTGGTGCCGATGGACCCCCTGCACCGGGAGGAATTGCTCAAGCTGATTGGCGACACGACACGCGCCGTGGTCTATGGCGCTGGCTTGACCGCGCTCGCACAAGGCGCGCTGATGGGCATCGGGTTATCCATCGCCGGATTACCGACGGCCGTCGTGTTCGGGGTGCTGACAGCGCTTCTGGCGCTACTGCCAGTGGGCGGCGCTGCGCTTGTCTGGGCGCCGGCGGTGGTCTATTTACTCGCCACATCGCAATGGGGCTGGGCACTCTTCATGTTGATCTGGGGGCTCGGCGTGTCGGTCTCCGATAACCTGATGCGGCCGTTTCTGATTTCGAGCCAGGCACCGGTGTCGATGCTCGCTGTTTTCATCGGCGTCATTGGCGGCCTCTCGGCCTTCGGCATGATCGGCGTGATCATCGGGCCGGTGCTGCTGACCGTCCTTGCCACGCTGCTGCGTTTTCTCGACGAGATGGTATCGCGCAAGACCTGACGTGATGATTCCCGGCACTCAAGTCTTGCTGGCGGTCGCCATGCGCTCGCTTAAAAAGGCTTTCAGGGCGGCGGGCGCCAGCGGCCGGCTGAATAGAAAACCCTGCGCTTCCTGGCAGCCTTCCTCGCGCAGAAACGCCAGCTGTTCCTGCGTTTCCACCCCTTCGGCGATGATGCCCAGACGCAGGCTGCGCGCCAGCTGGATCACCGCACGGACAATCGCCGCATCGTCCGGATCGGTGCCGATGTCACGCACGAAAGAACGGTCGATTTTCAGCTTGTCGACCGCAAAGCGCTTGAGATAGCTGAGCGACGAATAGCCCGTACCAAAATCGTCGATCGACAGCCGCACGCCCAAGGCTTTCAGCTGGCGCACCGTATCCAGATTGTTTTCCGCGTCCTGCAGCAGGATGGACTCGGTCAGCTCAAGTTCCAGCAAATGCGGCGGCAAGCCGCTCCGCTCCAGTGCGCCCGCCACCATCTCGGTCAAGCCGGGGCGGCGGAACTGCAGGGCAGACAGGTTGACCGCCATGGTCAGGTCGGGCCATCCGGCCTGCCGCCACAACTGCGCCTGCCGGCATGCCTCTTCCATCACCCAGGCGCCGATCGGCACAATCAGCCCGCAGTCTTCCGCCACCGGGATGAAGCGGGCCGGCACGACCTCGCCCAGTTCCGGATTGTTCCAGCGCAGAAGTGCCTCCACGCCGATCACCTTGCCGCTATCGATTTCCAGTTGCGGTTGATAGTGCAGATAGAACTCGGCGCGAAAAAGCGCCTGGTGCAGGCGATTTTGCAGCAGCAGGTGTTCGTGCGCCTGCAGGTTCATCTGGTCATCAAAGAAGCGGTAGGTATTGCGGCCGGCATTCTTGGCGTTGTACATCGCGGTATCGGCTTTCTGCAGCAGACCGTCGAAGTCGCGGCCATCCTCCGGGTAGATGACGACGCCGATGCTGCCGGAGGCATTCAGCACGTGACCGTTTATCTCCACCGGCTCGGCCAGGCTCTCGAGGATTTCTCCGGCGATCCGTTCCACCGTTTCCTGGTCGGGAATGTCATTCAGCAGGAGGATGAATTCATCACCGCCCTGACGGCTGATGGTGTCGCTCTCGCGCATACAACGCGACAGGCGCGTCACCACCTCCAGCAGCAACTGATCGCCCGCAGCATGGCCCATGGTGTCGTTCACCACCTTGAAGTTATCCAGATCAAGGAACAGCATCGCCACCCTGGAATGGGAACGTTCCGACATGGCCAGCGCATGCTCAAAGCGGTCGCGCAGCAGCACGCGATTCGGCAGCCCGGTCAGGGCATCATGGTGCGCCAGAAACTCGATGCGCGCCTCAGCCTGCTTGCGATCGGTGATATCGCGGTCCACCCCCTGGAATCCAACCAACTGCCCCGCCTCGTCGAACAGCGCCGAGGCGTTGGACTCGAGGGTACGATAACTGCCGTTGCGATGGCGCCAGCGCAGCACGATGTTGTTCCAGCCTTGCTGGGCCGCCACCGCTTTTGCGAGTCGTTCATCGACCAGGGCCAGATCCTCCGGATGCACCAGGGCGGAAGCATCGAGGGCCAGAAATTCGTCTGCCGTATAGCCCAGGCTGGCCACGCCCTGCGGGTTGCTATAGGTATACCGCCCCTGCAGGTCAGTCGCCCAGATCCAGTCGGCTGAATGTTCGGCCATGGCACGGAAACGCGCTTCACTCTTGCGTAGCGCTTCCTCAGCGAACTTGCGCTCGGTGATGTCGACAAAATTGACCACCGCCCCCACCAGTTCGCCATCCCGGACAATCGGGTGAGACCAATACTCCACCGGGAAACTGCTGCCATCCTTGCGCCAGTGCACCTCGCTGTCGACATGCGTGGGCTTGCCTTCCAGGGTGGAGCGGCGAACATGGCACGCGTCCTTGGGATACGGCCGGCCATCCGGATAGGTGTGATGGATGAGCGGATGCATGCACTTGTCGAGCATTTCAGCCTGCGTGTATCCCAGCATGTCGAGACAGGCCGGGTTCACGAAGGTGCAGATGCCCTGGGTATCCACCCCGAAGATTGCCTCGGGAGAAGCCTCCAGCAGCAGGCGGAACCGCTCTTCGCTCTCGCGCAGGGCCGCCAGCGCCGCGCGATGGCCGATGGCCACGCCCAGATCGGTGGCCAGCTTTTCCAGCAGCATCACCTTGTCCGGCCCGAATGCGTGCGGCTCAGCGGCATACACGTTGAGGGTGCCGACCACCCGGCCATGCACCCGCAACGGCGTCGCCGCCGATGAACGATAACCCTGAGCCTGCGCGCGTTCCCGCCACGGCGCGAACTGCTGGCTGGTTTCCGTGTCGTCGTTGATCACCGTGACATTCGAGCGGATGGCGGTGCCGGTGGGGCCTTGTCCCTGCGGCGAGTCGTCGCACCGGATATCCGCCTGACTCAGATAGTCCCGGGCGAAGCCAGCCTCGGCCACCGGCCGCACCCTCACCCCGTCTGCATCCAGCAGGCCGATCCAGGCCATGCTAAACAGATCGTCCCGAACCAGTTCCTGGCAGATGCGCGACATCAGCTCCTGCTCGGGCAGTTCCGCCATGAGCATCTCGCTCACCGCCGCAATCGTCTGCAGGATCAGATTGCGCCGCTGCATCACCAGCGTTTCGCGTTTCTGTTTGGTGATTTCGTGCAGGCTGCCCACCATGAGCAGGGGTTTGCCGTCGGTGCCACGCGCCATCACTTCGCCGTGGTTCTGCACCCAGATCACGCTGTCATCCGCACGTCGAATGCGGCACTCGAAGTCAAAAGCTGCCTTACCGGCCAGACAGTGCCGGATCGCTGCCATCACCTCTTCCTGATCCTGTTCATGCAGGCAGGCGAATGCCGCTTGCCAGGTGTGCTCAAGCTGGCGCTCATCCAGCCCCATCAGGCGCGCCCACGGTGCGTTATGCCGAACCCGTCCGCTGCTCAGTTCCCAGTCCCACACGCCCTCGCCCAGAACAGCGAGCGCGCAGGCTGGATGATCCGGGTCGATATGCAGTTTGTGGTCCGCCTTGTCTGCCTTACGCACCGAGCCGGGATCCAGCCCCTCCGCCAGCAAAACTTTGGCAGTGTGGCGGCGCTTTCTCGCCTCACTGAGCGAAACCTCCGGATAAACCCCTAGCGCCAGCGTTTTACGCTTGCCGTCAAAGCGGTAATCCAGCCGCCAATAGCGCGCGCCCTCCGGCCGCACCAGCAAATACATGCCGCCGCCGTCCGCCAGTTTGACCGGCTTGCTGGCCGGTTGGACCTGACGGATAAGGCTGACGGTGAGAGGGGTCGCGACACGAGCCATGACAACACGGGAAGAATAGGAACGGCTCCATCCTACCCACTATATGCCGTCATTAATACCGTCAAAATGGTTTGTTTCGCTAGTACGAATGGCAGTCAAAAACCGCATGGTTTTTTATGCTTGTTGTCTGCTTTCCTCATTGGCGCCACACTGTGCGTCAGACACGGCTGCCCAGCCCTCAAAGTGACTTTCCTCATCCCCGCGCACGGCTTCGAGCGCAATTTATTCATCCTGTGAGGAACCCATCATGGCAAACACCGAACTGTCACCTGACGCCATCAAGCCGCACCCGCTCGGCGTCTGCAAACTCTGCGGAGCCATCACCTATCGCAAGGAATCTCTCAACCAGCCGTGCGGACGCAGCTCCCGCGGCCACCGCTGTAGCGGCAGCTTTTCCACCGCCTCGCGCGATGCGGGCTGGAAAAGCTGCACCAGTTGCAGCGGTACCGGCAAACAGGGAATCGTGCCCTGCATCTACTGCCAGGGCATAGGCTGGAATCTGGCCAAACCCTGGAGTCTTTGAACAGCGTCTGGTTTGTTGGAAACCTGTCTCAGGCCCAGAAAGCGCGTGTTCTGTTCATGCTGACCCAGTCGAAAAATGCGGGCAGCTTCCAACGGACGCGCAATGAAATAACCCTGGCCGATATCGCAGCCGCTCTCATGCAGCCAGGCCAGGTCGGCCTCGGTCTCGATGCCTTCGGCCACGACAGCGAAGCCCAGCGCGTGGCCCAGCGCAATCGTTGAACGGCTCGCGTGGTGGTCGCCGTGCAGCGCGCATGCGGCAATCGCCACAGCGTGCGCCACCGACTGCACGTCAGCGCGGCGCTGGGGCCGCAGATATATCGCCTGGATCAGTCCGCTGAGGGGAAAGCGGCTTGCAAGATCGCGCAAATCGGGCACGTCATTTCGGATGGCATCCCCCATATTCGGCCCCTACGAAATCCGCACCTCGGTCCCTTCATCCACCAGCTCGAACAACTCCGCCACATCCGCATTCTTCATGCGGATGCAGCCGTGCGATGCGGGTGTGCCGAGTGTGTGTTCCTCATTGGTGCCATGAATGTAGATAAAGCGGTCGTGCGAGTCCACGCAGCCGCCCTGATTCTTGCCCGGCTCCAGCCCTTCCAGCCACAGGATGCGCGTGAGGATCCAGTCGCGCCCCGGGTTTTCGGCGTCCAGCTCGGGGGTCCAGATTTCCCCCGTTGGCACGCGTGACTTGAAGGCCGAACACATGGGCGTGCCTGCGCCGATTTTTTCCGCGATGCAGTGGCGGCCGCGCGGCGTGCAATGGCTGCCGCTCTGCTCCCCTGCCCCGTTCGCCGCAGTGGAAACGGCATATTGCCGGATCAGCATGTCGCCATCCGGATGCGACTCCCACAGATACAACTGCTGCAAACGGATATCCACCTCGATAAACAAATTGTTCATGGTGTCGCCTCCTTCTTTTGCTGCCGCCGCGCCTCGAAAAACCCCGAGATCAGCGCCGCGCATTCGTCTGCCAGCACCCCGCCGGTGATGTCGCAATGATGATTCAAACGCGGCTCGGCGAACACATCCATGATGCTGCCATGTGCGCCGGTCTTGTACTCGCGCGCGCCATACACCACCCGCGCCACCCGCGAATGCAGAATCGCCCCCGCGCACATCACGCACGGCTCCATCGTCACATACAGGGTGCAGCCCGCCAGCCGGTAATTCGCCAGCCGCCCCGCCGCATCGCGCAGCGCCATCACCTCGGCATGTGCCGTCGGGTCGTGGCTGGAAATCGGCTGGTTGAACCCGCGCCCCACCACCTCGCCGCCGCACACCACCAGCGCACCCACCGGCACCTCGCCCGCGTCCCAGCCCTGGCGGGCGAGTTCGAGCGCGGTGCGCATGTAGTCTTCGTCTGTCATCATCGATCCAGCGGACTCACCACACCACGCCCGCCCTTATTCAGCACATGCGTATAAATCATCGTCGTCGAAACATCCGCATGCCCGAGCAGCTCCTGCACCGTGCGGATGTCGTAGCCGCCTTCCAGCAAATGCGTCGCGAACGAATGGCGCAGCGTGTGCGTCGTGGCAGGCTTGGCAATCCCCGCTGCCTGCACCGCCCGCTTGATCGCGCGCTGCAACACCTGCTCATGTGCGTGATGGCGGCGACGAATATCGCTGCGTGGATCAACTGACAAACTGACCGAAGGAAACACCCAAAACCAGCCCCAGCTCGAAGCCGCATCCGGATATTTGCGCGCCAACGCATCCGGCATTTGCACACCCGGCAAATCCTGCGCCCGATCCCCGTCGAACAGCGCGCGCACCCGAACCAGGTGCGCCTGCAACGGCTCAACCAGGCTCGTCGGTAACATCGTTCGCCGGTCTTTGCCGCCCTTGCCCTCGTGCACCGTAATTTCGTGCCGCTCGAAATCGATGTCCTTCACCCTCAGCCGCACCCCCTCCATCAAACGCATCCCGCTGCCATAGAGCAAGCGCGCCATCAGCCCTGGCGTTCCCTCCATCAAATCCAGCAAGCGTTTCACTTCCGTTTGCGTCAGCACGACCGGAACCCGTACCCGCTGCTTCGCGCGCGTAATCCCGTCCAGCCATGGCAGATCAAGCTCCAGCACCTCGCGATACAAAAACAGCAGCGCCGCCAATGCCTGTTTTTGCGTCGCCGCCGCCACCTGCCGTTCCACCGCCAGAGAAGTCAAAAACGCCTCCACCTCAGCCGCGCCCATCTCCACCGGATGCCGCTTGTCGTGAAAGTAGATATAGCGTTTAATCCAGTGCGCGTAAGCCTGCTCGGTGCGCAGGCTGTAATGGTTGGAGCGAATGCGGTTACGCACCTCATCCAGCAAGCGTGGTTTTTCTGGCGTGCTGGCTTTGTCGAATTGGGGCGCCATGTTTGTTATTCGATTGGCTATTTAATCATGGAGTTAGAATGGACGATGCCACGTTAGATTGCAAGGTCGTTCTGGTTACATGGCGATTTTGAAGTCCAATTAACGTTAGCCGTCGAAAGATGATCGAGTCCAGCTATTGGCGCACCGAGTTGAGGAACGATCTTGCTTGGCTCAAGAGCCACCGGGTATATCGCAGGTGGTCCGAGAAGCAGCAAGTCCTCTTCGAGCGAAAGTTGATGCTGGTTGCTTTTCAGGTCCGCTCACTGCTGGAACGGCCCAAAGTTAACGATCAAGCCCGCAGCAAGGGTATGTCGGTTTTGCGTTACAAGAAAACCGGCGTCCGTCCATTTACTGCAACAGGCTCAGGCTGGCCTCATGAGCGGTTCGATATGGAGCATCCCGAGGCCGCCGTTCTCTCCGTGCTTGAGGTTTGCAACCAACTCATCCACTACTACTGGATGCAAACCTTGTCGGAAAACCGAGCCTTTGTTTCGATGCTTGTATTTTCGGACTACCAGCGCCACAAGTGGGCCTACGAGTTTCAAATCGAAGACCTATTGCAGTTGTTCAGTGTGTTTGGCAATGATTCTTCTGCCATCGTGGGCATGGAATCTCAATGGGACGACAAAAGGCAAGACTACATTGTCACGAAATCGTGGGGGCTAGGTGACTCGACGGCTAACCCGGCATTCAAGAGGGACGCGCTAAAGCGCGCCCCTTAATTTTACGTTAGGCGCTTGAAGAATGCCTTTGGTCGCTCCAATCACTCGGTACTTGTCGAGCCTCCCCAATGGAAAGGTCGTGCTTTGGTGCTACTTGATCTGGTGGGCCACCACTGTGATTCACCACTTCGATCCATCGCCAAGTATTTGGCTCAATTCTGTCGGTATCAGTGCCGTTATCGGCGTTGCGCTGATCCTCAGCGTTGGTGGCCTAAGGTCAGCCACTAGAGATAGCTGGCAAACCTTCCGCCTGTTCGCAATGCCTTTCTGCGTATCGAGCTTCTCGTCTCTAATAAAGGACAAGGGTTTCATTCTTGTCTTTCCACCGTCAGCCACAGAGTTGGCCACTTCCGTAGGGCTATGCGTCGCTTTCGCAGCCATAGTTATAGGCCTTAGAAAAGCGCGCCATGAAGCAAGCGCCTAACCCTTCCATCGAGAGAGACGTCCAAGGGCTAGCGCCCTTGGACGTCTCTCATGTCAAACGTTAGGCCGCACAACATCCCATGACAATCAGCCTGAAAATATTGCTGGCCGCAGTCTTCCTGGCTGTCGGGCTTTCCGTCTTCTGGATCGCAGAAAAGCAAAGTAAGGTTGGGTTTTCAGAACTAGAGGCGTGCCATAAACAATGTGCCATAGAAAAGAAAACTGGGCAGCTAGTGCCCTTCTCATCTACCCAAATCACAAAGCGTGGTGATTTCACTGGTCCGTTGAAATGCCAATGCATTTAATGCCATCGCCTAGGCGCCTAGAAGCAGCGAGCAGAAACTGCGAAATTCTTTGTGGAAATAGATTCTGAAAACCAGAAGGGAAGGAGAGAAAATCATGGCCACCAACACTGTTCGTCTCCACCGTGTTTTGCGTGCACCACCGGAACGGGTGTATCGCGCATTCCTCAATACCGATGCGATGGCTAAGTGGATTCCACCGAACGGATTCACCGGAACGGTGCATCACATGGAGGCCAGAGTGGGCGGGACATTCAGAATGACCTTCACCAATTTCACCACCGAGCAGAGCCATTCCTTCGGCGGCGAATACCTCGAACTGGTGCCAAACGAACTGATCCGCTACACAGATAAATTCGATGACCCAAACCTTCCTGGCGTCATACAGGTGACGGTGTCCTTGAAGGCAGTGTCCTGTGGAACCGAGTTGAATGTGGTGCAGGAAGGGATCCCTGATGTCATCCCCGTCGAAATGTGTTACCTCGGTTGGCAGGACTCGCTGGTTCTGCTCGCAAAACTCATTGAGCCCGAAATTCGGGAGTAGTGGGTGTACGCAGGCGCACAACAATTCGCTGCAGGGCCGACGTCCCTGTCGGGCCACGCCTTGAACTCAACCCTTAGAGCCCACCGCCATGCCCGTCTTTCATCAAGCAAAGTCTCTTGAGGAATCGAAGGGCGTTGTGTCGGCTTCGCGACGAATTCAATTCGGACGTTGTGACGCTAGGTCATGACAAGCTTGAAACGTGACTTCTACCGGGTTTTAGCGGTGACAGTGATGTGTGTAGCGGCCCTGGCCAGCACCCGTATCGCCTTTGCAAATGAGGTATTCCTGAGTCTGACGTTTGGAGGCCGGACGGTGCGACTAAGCCGCACCGAGTTGCTGTCGTCGCCTGGCCTGCGCGTCATCGACGTTCCTGCCATTGCGGGCTACCGACGGCCCATGCGCTTTCAGGCGATTCCCTTGGCCCGCCTCATTCCGAAGCCATCCAGCGAGTCTGTTCAATTCAAGGCGAGCGACGGCTTTGTCGCGAACATCCCCAGCGGCTTGCTCTATGGGCCGTCCCAACCATGGCTTGCCATCGAATCCCAGCAGACACCATGGCCACCCCTGGGCCGCGATGGCCAGAGCATGGGGCCCTTCTTCCTTGTATGGCTCATGCCCGAAAAGGCCGGCATTTCGCCGGAGCAATGGCCCTATCGAATCGTCAGCATCTCGGAGGCGCCCGCGTTGGGAAAACGCTTTCCGGCGCTTTTGCCGAAGACAGGCGCCAATAGTCCGGAGCAGCGCGGTTTGCGCGTGTTCGTAGCCAACTGCTCGGTCTGCCACAAGCTGAGCGGCGCAGGCGATGCAGCCGTGGGGCCGGATTTGAATGATCCGTACAATCCAACCGAGTATTTTCAAGAAGCTTTCCTGCGAAAACTGATCCGTGCGCCCGCCTCTGTGCGCGACTGGGGACAACGCAGCATGCCGGGATTTTCTCCTGCGGTGCTGAATGACGCACAATTGGACGACCTGCTGGCCTATCTTCGCCAGATGGTTCGTCAGCGACTGGCCAGGCCTTAGAAACGTCATGCCTTTCTTCCAGGTTACTCATGGGAAATTACAACCATGGCTCGACACCGACGCATCGGCGGAACAACTCGCCACGCTCCTGCGCCTGACGGAGCGGTACTGTGTCGTGTACCAAACCCTGGCGCACCCCCCGCGCTGGCGACCACCCGCAAGCACGCAGCCGCCTGAACGCCTTCAAGCATGACGCCCTGTCCTCCTATTGATATGCTTGCTAACGGCAGGGATGGCGGTCCTGGCGAAGTGGGCATTTTATTGAGCAAGCGCGAGACCTGAATGGGCAAGAACAGGCTGGAAGCATTCAGCGATGGCGTGATCGCGATCATCATCACCATCATGGTGCTGGAACTCAAGGTGCCGCATGGCGAGAGCATAGACACGCTGGCGCCGTTGATCCCCGTGTTCCTCAGCTATGTGCTGAGCTTCATCTACGTCGGCATTTACTGGAACAACCACCACCACATGCTGCATGCGAGCCACAAGGTGACGGGGGCCATCCTGTGGGCCAATCTGCATCTATTGTTCTGGCTATCGATGTTTCCCTTTGCCACGGGCTGGATGGGTGAGAACCACTTCGCGGCGACCCCTTCTGCTCTCTATGGATTCGTGCTGCTGATGGCCGCAATCGCCTACTGGCTGCTGCAGCAACGAATCATCGCGGCAGAGGGCCCGGGCTCGCTTCTAAAGCAGGCAGTTGGCGGCGATTGGAAAGGCAAGATGTCGCCGGTCATCTACGCCATCGCCATTCCCATTGCCTTCTGGTCGCAGTGGGTCTCGATGGGTCTATACGTTCTGGTTGCGCTGGTCTGGCTGGTGCCGGATCGGCGCATCGAGCACGTGCTGGCTGGCAAGGAGACCTGACCGTGACGCCGCAGTCTGGATGGGCGTTGGAGTTGATATGACCGCACGCGAGAATGACCGCCCCTCCTCCAACAACCAGAGCGCACCGGAGCTGTGTCGTTGTCGCCAGATCATGTCCAGCCCGGGATCGTATGAGTCGCCCTGATTCACCGCTGACTGCCGCCGAAAGCGATGCGTTCTTGCGCTCAGTGGAAAACGTACACGCTGCTGCTTTTCAGCACCTCAGCGGCACAAGGGATCAAGCATCTGTCGTTGGCTTTGTCGTGCAATTGCAGCGCGGGATCGATGCGGTCTATCAGGAACGCTTTCGCCAGGGCGCGAAGCCTGATTGCCAGTCCGGGTGCAGCTATTGCTGTCACACCCGTGTTGAGGCGCTTCCGGTAGAGGTTTTTCGCATCGCCCAGCACCTCTCGCAACGGGCAGGCACTCAACTCAATGAATTCAAGGACCGGCTAAAAAAGCAGGTGTCTGCTGCCGATGGCGCACTATCGTGGCAGGATCGTCCGGCATGCATCTTCCTTGAGGATGACCGGTGTTCAATTTATGAAATTCGTCCAGGGGTTTGCCGCAAGGCGCATTCGTTTGACGCGATGAAGTGTGCGACAGGCTCAGCCGACATCCCGGAAGACCTTGGACTGCTTCTTGATGCTGAAGCGCTCATGAAAGGCACCTCAAATGCATACGAACAACTTGGCTTTGAGTCCGCTGGTGTCGAACTGGGGTATGCGGTTCTGCAGACGCTATCCGACCCCACGCTGGAAGCCCGGTGGTACCGCGGGGAACGCGTCTTCTCGCAGAAAGCCGGGCAATCTCCGGAATCAGGTCGTGATGAAGGCTAAGCAGTCGCTAAGTAGATCCGAAAAGGCACCCGACAGATTAATCAGCGATGGCGTCCAGCCCGTACTTTTTGAGTTGCGGCCGGCAAACCGGTCGTGTCCAAAGATGCACCCAAGCCCGAGGCAGCCAAAGCAATAAATAAAGCAGCCAGGTGTCCTGGCGTCCCAGGCTGCCCCCTTCCTGGCGGAAGCCCGGGAAGGGTTCGAATTGTCATGTAGCCGGTCAATTCGCTGCTGTGCCCGTTCGCCTTCCTCGCACAAGCCTTGCCACCTCGCTGCGGTGTCAAATTCAGCGCGCGACCGACCAAAACACTCGTGTAACATAACTGTGATGAAATATGCTCTTCAGTGTCATCTGCAGTCTTGGGTATGCCCGTCTGCAAGGCACCAAAATGCTTGTTTCATCTCCATACCAAGCTTCACCAACCCGAGGAATGGCCGCGTGTTTTTCAATAACCCAACTGCTTCCCGGCAATCCGGTTTCACCCTGCTCGAACTGCTGGTCGTGCTGGTCATTCTGGGGCTGCTGGCAGGTTATGTCGCACCCAAATATTTTGCCCAGGTAGGCAAGTCGGAAGTCAAAACCGCCAAGGCGCAGATCGACGCGCTGGAAAAAGCACTCGACCAATACCGCATCGACACCAGCCATTACCCCACCACCGAACAAGGCCTGGCGGCCTTGAACACCAAGCCGGCCGACGAAGCGCGCTGGGATGGCCCTTATCTGAAAAAAACGGTTCCCAACGACCCCTGGGGCAAGCCGTATCAATACCGCATGCCGGGTGAACATGGTGAGCTCGATTTGTTTTCCTATGGCCGCGACGGCGTGCCGGGCGGCACGGGAAATGACGCTGACCTCAACAACTGGTAAAGCCAGACCATGCGTTATCGGGTAAAAACCCTGCGCCCCGGTAGTGGCGTCACCGCGGTGACGATGGAGGCGCTCGACGAGAGCGAAATCACCGACCGTCTGCAGCGCGAAGGCGCCCAGGTGCTGTCCATCACCGCCGAACGCGGCGGCTGGCTGGCGACGCGGCGCGCGCGTTTTCCCTTGCTGTTATTCACGCAGGAACTGATCGCCTTGCTGGATGCAGGCCTCACGCTGACCGAGGCGCTGGAAACCCTGGCCGAAAAGGAGAGCCGGCCCGAATCACGCCAGCTGATTGATCGCCTGCTCAATACCATGCGCGAGGGGCGTCCTTTTTCTGCAGCGCTTACGGCCCAGGCCGAGGCGTTTCCGCCGCTGTATGCCGCCACGGTACGCGCGGCCGAAAGCACGGGCGACCTGTCACCGGCCCTCACCCGCTATGTCGGCTATCAAAACCAGATCGACACGGTGAAGAAGAAGGTTTTATCAGCCTCGATCTACCCCATGCTGCTCATCTGCGTCGGCACGCTGGTGATCGGTTTTCTGCTTGCTTATGTGGTGCCGCGCTTTGCCACGGTGTATGCCGACTCCGGACGCAATTTGCCGTGGATGTCGCAAATGTTGTTGAGTTGGGGCGAGATGGTCGAGGCCCACGGCGCCTTGATCGCGCTGGTGGTTGCCGGATCGATTGCCAGCATTGTGCTGGCACTGGCACAGCCCGCCACCCGCGCCGCCCTCACCCGCCTGGCCTGGCGCACTCCGGCGATTGGCGAACACTTGCGCACCTTCGAACTCACCCGCTTTTACCGCAGCCTCGGCATGTTGCTGGTGGGCGGCATCCCGATTGTCCCGGCGCTCGGCATGGTGTCGAGCCTGCTATCCGCCCATTTGCGCATGGGTGCGACCACGGCAGCGGACGCGATGCGCCGGGGCGAAAGCATCTCGGCTGCGTTTGCCCAGGGTAAGCTGACCACACCGGTGGCCGCCCGGCTGCTGCGGGTGGGCGAAAAAAGCGGGCGCATGGGGGACATGATGGAGCGCATCGCCATTTTTCACGACGAAGAAATGGCGCGCTGGGTGGACTGGTTCACCCGTCTGTTCGAGCCGCTGCTGATGGTATTCATCGGGCTGACGATAGGCT
>JAAPAA010000093.1 GCA_012274165.1 Thiobacillaceae bacterium | reverse complement strand
TCGTAGCTGGCCAGTTCGATCAGGTGGATGGCCGGCAGGTCGGCCGGGATCATCGGGCGCGGGATGTGTGCGATCACGGGCGTCGCGCTGTTGGTCACGATAGCGGGCACGTGGCTCATGCGGATTTCTTCGCGCGGCGCTCGTCGATCGTCAACGCCACCTTGTCGCGCAGGTAAATCGGCGCGGCCAGCGCGGCGTCCATGCCTTCGCCGCGCCCGAACGCCTGGGCGGCAAGCGGAGCCATCGCGGCGGCATCGGGCATCAGGCTGTCGTCGATGCGCGTGAGCTGCGCGGCCAGACGCGGGCGCAGCACCTCGCCCAGCGCGGCAAAGCCATTGCCCGCACCCATCCAGTCGCCGCCCTCGGGCACGCATACCGACTCGGGCAAGGCCAGCGCAGGCTCGGTGATGCAGCGCCAACCCGATCCATCCCGCTGATACGCCGCCCAGTAGACCTCGGCCATGCGCGCATCGAGCACGGCCAGCACCCGCTCGGCGCCGGTTTGTTCGGCAATGGATTCCAGGGTGGAAACCCCGACCACCGGCAAGTCGGCGCCCAGTGCCAACCCTTGCGTCACCGCGCAGGCGATGCGCAGACCGGTGAACGAACCCGGCCCTGCGCCATAGCCGATGCCGTCCAGCTGGCGCAGGCTGGTCGCCGACTCGCGCAGCAGCTCGTCCACCATCGGCAACAACAGGCTGCTGTGCCGCTGTCCGGCCAGCACCCGGCGCGCAAGGATGCGGCCATCCAGCCACAGCGCGGCCGAGCACCATTCGGTGGAAGTATCGATAACGAGCAATTTCATCCGCGCAATTTTACCGGTTGTCGCACCCGGCAACACGACGCCGCATGGCAATCGTGGCAATTTAGCCGGCAGCGGGAAATAGCTTAAAATTGCGCCCCTGCTTCATATCCGCATGACCCCCGATGGAATCCACACCCGCTACGCCGACGCAAACCGGCGATCCGACTTTGGTGCGCGACGTTAAAAAACGCCGCACCTTCGCCATCATTTCCCACCCCGACGCCGGCAAGACCACGCTGACCGAAAAGCTCCTGCTGTTCGGTGGCGCGATCCAGATGGCGGGCACGGTCAAGGCCAAGAAAAGCGGCAAGTTCGCCACCTCGGACTGGATGGAAGTGGAGCGCGAACGCGGCATTTCGGTCGCCAGCTCGGTGATGCAGTTCAGCCACGGCGACTGCGTGTTCAACCTGCTCGACACCCCCGGCCACAAGGACTTTTCCGAAGACACCTACCGCGTGCTGACCGCGGTGGACGCCGCGATCATGGTGGTCGATGCGGCCAAGGGCGGGGAAGAGCAGACCATCAAGCTGCTGGAAGTGTGCCGCCTGCGCGACACGCCGATCATCACCTTCATCAACAAGATGGACCGCGAGGTGCGCGACCCGCTGGAACTGCTGGACGAGATCGAGTCGATCCTGAAAATCCAGTGCGCCCCGGTGACCTGGCCGATCGGCATGGGCAAGCGCTTTCACGGGGTGTACCACCTTATCAACGACGAAATCCTGCGCTTCAAGGCGGGCGAAGAAAACGCCGGCCAGGCGTTTGAATCGCTGCAGGGCCTGGGCGATGAGGCTTTGCGTGAACGCTTCCCGCTCGAAGCCGACACCCTGCTGTCCGAAATCGAACTGGTGCGCGGCGCCGGGGTCGGCTTCGAGCTGGATGCCTTTTTGAAAGGCAAGCAGTCGCCGGTATTTTTCGGCTCGGGCATCAACAATTTCGGCGTGCGCGAAGTGCTGCGCGCGCTGGCCGACTGGGCGCCACCGCCGCAGCCGCGCGAAGCGGTCGAGCGCGTGGTCGATCCCACCGAACCCAAATTCACCGGCTTCGTGTTCAAGATCCAGGCCAACATGGACCCGCAGCACCGCGACCGCATCGCCTTCTTCCGCGTCTGCTCGGGCCGCTACACCCCCAACATGAAAGTGCGCCACCGCCGCACCGGCAAGGAAATGAAAATCGCCAACGCGGTGGTCTTCATGGCCAACGAGCGCACCCGCATGGAAGACGCGGTGGCGGGCGACATCATCGGCATCCACAACCACGGCCAACTGCACATCGGCGACACCCTCACCGAAGGCGAGGCACTGCAATACAAGGGCATCCCCTACTTTGCCCCCGAACTGTTCAGCCGCCCACGCCTGCGCGATCCTCTGCGCGCCAAGCAATTGAACAAGGGCTTGCTGGAGCTGGGCGAAGAAGGCGCGGTTCAGGTATTCGAGCCTTTTGTCGACAACACGCTGTTAATTGGCGCCGTCGGCCAGCTGCAGTTCGAAGTCGTCGCCCATCGCCTGCGCACCGAATACGGCGTCGATGCCAGCTTCGAGAACGCCGGCATCTACACCGCACGCTGGGTGACCTGCCCCGACGCCGCGCATCTGGCCGAGTTCACCAAGGCCAATTCGCTGAAGCTTGCGAAGGATGTCGACGGCAATCTGGTGTATCTGGCAGATACGCGGGTGAACCTGTCGCTGGCACAGGAACGCTGGCCCAAGGTGGCGTTCCACGACACGCGGGAACATGGACAGGTGATGGGTTAACCGACTACAAAACCAGCCACAACTACTGACTGCAACCGGCCAGAAGCTGCCGTTCAAGTGCGCTCGCCGAAATGACGAATAGTTACCGCATTCGAACCACAATAACCAAAAGAGACCCCGCCGAAGCGGGGTCGCTATAAGTGGTGCCGAATCAAATTAAGCGGCTTTCTGCTTTCTGCGACGTGCGACGAAACCGAGCAGGCCAAGTCCGGCGAGCAGCATCGCGTAGGATTCGGGTTCCGGGACCGAGGCCGCAATTGCCGTTGGATCGATCGTGTAATCGTGCCCACTTGCGCTGGTGATAACCATGCCGGCAGGTAAATCGCCGAGCCATATGCCCGCGGTATTGCGTCCGTCGGCAAAAGCGCCGAACTGGTTTTGGCGGTTGAAGTCCGTGATATTGGCCTGCCCTGAGATGCCGAAAGCTGCGCTGATGGTCAGAACGTCGCCCACATGCGAGTCGACGAGGATAGGACTGCTGCGAATGGAATAGAATCCATTACCGTTCGGAAGAGTTGTGCGGTTAAAAAAGAAAAGATTACTCTCGGTAGAGAAATTCTGTGGGCCGAGACCGGGGATCATGAAACTGGCACTGACGGTGATTGGGTGTGCAGAATACGTTGGGTAACCCAGCGCTGTGTCGGACACCACCTCGACCGCATACTGAAGTGGAACCTGCACCGGCGTGCCGATCGCCTGGCCCACGACATCGACGGTGAGATAGTCCGTGAATGATGCTCCGACCTGAATGTTCGTATACACCGTGTTGGTATTCGGAGCAGGCGGCAGGTTCGGACCGATAATAGCCGGCTGCGCGATCGCAAGGTCAGAGCCGTAAAGTCGCAGGACTCCGGGGCTAGCCGACGCAAAGCCCGCTGCCGAGGCACTCGTGAAAATGTACGAGTTAAGACCTATCCCGATGGGCACAGACGTGAATGATCCGCCGCTTCCGCTTGCCTCCGAGTGTAGCGGTCCATCGTTACGGGTCACTGTTATCGGCACCCAGTCCGAAGTCGGGATTGCTCCCACACCGATGGCCGTGTAGCCGCTAACCGTTGCCGATACTGTTGGCGTATTTGCGGCAATAGACAACTGGACGGGAGCAAAGACAAGAGCAACCGTTAGAAGAGTTAAACGTTTAGACATTTGATCACTCCTGGTTAGTTAGATTTTTGCAAATGTTGTTCTACTTAAAACGGAAAGTTCGTAAAACATAGAACTGCTTGCATCGAGTTGGCGTGCGCATGAGACATCACCGGAACAAAGCGCGAAACAGAAACGGAGGGGCATGGAATCCCCATCCTGACGCCCATACCACTGACGCCCACTGCTTTTCACGCGCACTGCTTATTACTTTGTTATTCAGCTAGTAGGTAATGGGGCACGCCTGTGTGCGCCTTTATCCCGCTGCTGTTTTAACTACTTGTTATTCGCCTTCCGGCCTTGATCTCATCCCGCCCACCTCCCCGACAATCAAAAGGAGGAAAAAGGCTCAAACGCACGTCAAATTGGTGGTTGCGAACGGAGGAGTACGCGCAGCACCATTTCGGCGTACGCATGAGATATGTTGAATGGAAATTCAACAAATACAGGATCAGGCAAGCTCATGGATCAAGTTTGCCTAAACATCAAAATTTCCGATGTTTACTACTGCTTTTCACGCGCACTATTTGTTGCTTTATTGTTAGCTAGTCAAAATGTGGGGACCAACCTTGCATCCACATCCAGCTGCTTCTTTTTAAGTACTACAAAACCTGCACTTCCAGTAGGCCCCAGCGCTTGGGGCTGATTTCCGAGAACAGCAGTTCGGGCCTGTGCCCAGATTTGGTGCCTGGCCCAAGGGGCATTCCACAACCCGCGGGAACATGGGCTGGTGATGGGCCAACTGTCGGGAATCCCGCAGGTCGTGCCCGCTGCAAGCCGAAAATAGCGTCCGCACCCTCCAAACAGGGCCAATAACTGGAAATATAAGGGAATTTCCCCCTATTCCGGTTTAACTTCAGGCAACACGTTACCGTTAGTGTGCCATGGCCCCTCTGGAAACCACTGCAAGACCGCTGCTTTCACTTTCGCTGATCGTCGAGCCCGACCGACAGCGGCTGGCCCGTTTTGTGATCGATGCAATCGATGTGCTGGGGGGCGATGTATTTTCAGCCTCGGTTCGTGTCGTGCTGATGCTCGATACCCTGCGCACCACGGCACTGTCGGCGAATACAAGCCTCGATGTGCGGTTGATGATCCAGGATCGTGCAATATTCCTGGATTGGGGCGGCGCCCCTTTCGGCATCTGCATGCTGCCGGTCACGCCGGCAACGCACCAGATCGACAAACTGGCCGAACAGCTGCGGTTTGCCAGCGAATCGGCCGACCCTGAACTGCTGAAGCGCCGCAACCGGCAGATCAGCGAGGATCTCGAGCGTTATACGCGCGATGCCGCCGCGCAGATGGCAGAAATGGAATCCGTGCTGGAAAAGCGGAAGCACGAGCTTGAAGCGTCGATTCGCCATGCCGAAACCGATGCGCTCACCGGAATTTACAATCGCGGCGCCTACGACCAGCGCCTGCACGAATCCCTGCTGCGCAGCCAGCGACAGAATGAATCGATGTGCCTGATGATGTTCGATCTCGACTATTTCAAGCAGATCAACGACACGCATGGCCATCAGTATGGCGACGAATACCTGAAGAAAATGGCGACTGTCATGCGCGGTTCAGTGCGCGAGCACGTGGACATACTCTGCCGCATCGGCGGTGACGAATTTGCCGCCATCACCTTCTGCGAACTCAAGATTGCTGCGCGTATCGCCGCCAAAGTGCTGCACGGCATGAACGGCAAGGTGAGCATCGGCATCGCGCTGTGCCGCGCTGACGACTCCGCCGAAACGCTGGCGGCCCGGTCCGATGCCGCGCTCTACGAGGCGAAGCGGCGCGGCCGCGGGCAGTTTGCGACCGAAGACGAAATTACACCTGGCGTAACAGGACACCAATGATTACCAGACTTTTACTCGACCAGGCCATCAGCGACGACAGCAGCCAGGTACTGTTGCGCTCGAAGCTGCGCGCAGTTTCGCGTCGCATGGGCTTCAAGGATGCTGTGCGGGAGCTGATCGAACTGGTATGCAACGAAATCATCTCTAACCAGCTCAAGTACGCGGGTGGGCGCGGCCTGGTACAGATATGGGAATGCGGCAACAGCGAATTTTCCGCACTGGACCTGTTCGCGCTCGACTACGGTCCCGGCATATCGAACCTGCCCGACGCCATGAAGGATGGCTATACGACTTCGGGCACCATGGGAAAGGGGCTTGGCACCATCCAGCGGATGTCCGCCGAGTATGAGGTCTACACCATGCCGCCGGGACTGGCCCATGATTCGCCCTGGCACGGTACGGCGGTGTGGTCACGCTTTTATGTGGGCAACAAACCCCCCACTCATCCATTCCAGTACGGCCATCACCTGCGCGCCTATCAGGACGATGTGTACAACGGCGACTGCATCTGCGTGCAGCCTTCAATAGATTCGGTCAAATGGCTGCATGCCGATGGCCTGGGACATGGCAAGGAGGCGGCCGAGGGGTTGGTCGGGGCGGAGAATGTCCTGGATTCCGTCACCCCGCTCGATGGCACCCTGTTGAACCTCTCACACCGGCTGCGCGGGGGGCGCGGCGCCGTCGCCATGGCTTGCGAGATCGATTTTTCCGCCCCCGTGCTGCGCGTATGCGGCGTCGGCGACATGAGCGCATTCCTCATCTGCAACGGTGAGCGCAAGGTGCTCAACTTCTCGCCGGGTGTGCTGGGGCATGAGCACCGCGCGTTCGAGATGATCGAACTGCCCTTCCCGAAGCAAGCGCTTTTCATCACCGCCTCGGACGGTTTGCGCCGCAATTGGAACCTGAACACATTCCCCGGCTTGTGGCGCCTGCATCCTCAATTCATCGCGTTATTGCTCGGCAATGTGGCAACGCGCAACAACGACGACAAATCCATATTCGTAATACGGTCAACGCCCATTAAAGGAGCAGAACGTGGCAAGAATCGCTAAACCAACACAGAGCACCAACCAGCTGCTCATCGAGCAGATGATGACCAAGGTTGCCACGATCTCGCAGGACATCGAGCAGCGCGGCCAGAGCATCTTTGGCCAGGGCAATCTGCTCACCATGGATGAGATCAACGACTACAGCCTCGAATTCCTCGAACTGTTCGTCCTGTTGCTGCAAGCTGGCGAGAAGGTGGACCGGCGCAGCAGCGAACACAAGGCGCTGCGCCAGTTCTTCAGCAATTTCTCGCAGCAGATCCAGATCCGCGGCGGCAACATGGAAGAGTTCGTGCGCTTCATCCACTTCATGCAGGATGTCTTCCTCAATAACCTCGAGGTCGACAGCCGGCTCGATTTCAAGCAGACGCGCGCCATCCTGCTGCTGCTTGCCTCGGTATTCAACGACATCATTCTCGATGTGTTCCACGTCTATCTCGCCGAGAAAGAACGCACCATCCAGGCCCAGCAGGAAGAACTCAAGCACACCTCGACCCCGATCACCGAAATCTGGGATGGCGTGCTGACCCTGCCCATCATCGGCACGCTCGATTCCTCACGCACCATGTCCGTGATGGAGAACATGCTCGAGCGGATCGAGAAGGAACGCGCCAAGGTCGTGGTGATTGACGTCACGGGGGTGCAGGCGATCGATTCGCAGGTCTCGCATCACATGATCCAGATGATTCGCGCAGTCGGCCTGATGGGCGCCAAGGCCATCCTGACCGGCATCCGTCCCGAAATCGCACGCGCAATCACCAGCCTCAATATCGATTTGTCGTTGGTATCGACCCGTGCAACCCTGTCGGATGGCCTCAAGGAAGCCTTTTCCATGCTGGGCATCACGGTCAATGCCGCTGATGGGCAACGACGCTAACCGCCATCAGGAGCGCTGACTCATGGCCATTCTTCAGGGCATGCATCTGACGCCGATCGGTGACGGCAATGTCTTGCTGGAACCGGCCGAGGCGCTGGATCCCGGAGAACCGGATGCCTATCTCGTTCCCCTGACGGGAACGCTGCAACAGATGCGCGCTCGGCGCCTGCTCTACGATCTTAAAAACGTGCCTGTCATCGACAATCTGTATTACGCCTGGCTGGAGAACCTGGCATCCATGTGCCGCATATCGGGCATCGACATGGTGCTGGTCAATATGCGGCCCGCTACAGCCTATGCGCTTGCCCTGACGATGAAGGACAACCCACCCTTCAGTTGCGCGCTGGACGTGAATCGCGCGCGCAACCTGCCCTGATTTGGGTTAAAGGATCCGGTGTGCAAAAACAATGGTCTGGAACATGCGCACCTCCTCCGATTGCATCGTAAGCGTTTGGGCAGTCATTCGGGCATGGGCGCGCACAGTGTCCAACCGCGCTTCGCTCAGTCGATTGCCGCATGCGCCCCGCTCGCAACTGCCCGCTTGGCCGGCATCCGCAGCAGCATAAGCAACGGGATCGCGATCAGCGTGACCCACATCATCAGCCTGAAGTCTTGCAGATAAGCCAGCATGGCGGCTTGCCGCGTCACCTCGCCGTTGATTGCCGCAAGCCCCTGCGGCGTGGTCAGGTTGTAGGCGCCGGCTTCGGTGGCTTGCCTCAGCGCAAGACTGAACGGGTTGATGTAGTCGGCGAACGCTGCGTGATTGGCCTGTGTGCGCTGCGCCAGATAGGTCATGACTACCGAGATCCCGATGCTGCTGCCGATGTTGCGCATCAGGCTGAACAGTGCCGTGCCCTCGTTGCGATAGCGCGCCGCCAGTGAAGCGAAGGTGATGGTGGACAGCGGCACGAAGATGAATCCGAGGCCAAATCCCTGCATGACGCCAGTGCGCACGATGTCCCAGCCATCGGTGTTCGCATTGAACAGGGTCATTTGCCATAGCGACAGGCTGGTCAGCATGAGGCCGAGGAAAATCATGTAACGGACGTCCACGCGGCCCGACAGTTTGCCTACCATCATCATCGCAATCATGGTACCCACGCCGCGCGGCGCCAGCAGATAACCGACATCGATCACCGGGAATCCCAGCAGGCTTTGCATGAACGGTGGCAGCAAGGCCATGGTGGCGAGCAGGATGATCCCGACGATGAAGATCATCAGTAAGCCGACGCTGAAGTTGCGATCCCTGAATAGGGCCGGTTCGATGAACGGCTGGTCGTGAGTGAAGATATGGGCAACAAACAGATACAGCGCCAGCCCTGCGAGCAGCGCTTCGATCATGATCTCCGGGTTGGCGAACCAGGCGAGCGATTGCCCGCGATCCAGCATCATTTGCAGCGCGCCAATGCCCAGGCTCAGCAGGGCGAAGCCGAGCAGATCGAACCGCCGCGAGCGGTCGATGGGAGTTTCGCGCACGAAGGCAGCGAGCCCGAGCCAGGCCAGCACGCCAAACGGCAAGTTGATGTAAAACACCCAGCGCCAGTTGTAATACTCGGTCAGCCAGCCGCCAAGTGTGGGTCCGAGGATTGGCCCTACCATCACGCCCACACCCCACATCGCCATCGCCGCTCCGTGTTTTTCGGGTGGATAGGTGTCCAGCAGGACAGCCTGCGACAAGGGCACGAGACTCGCGCCGAAAATGCCCTGCAGCAAGCGGAACAACACGATCTCGGGCAAGCTTTGCGCGGCGCCGCAGAGCATCGATGCCAGCGTGAAGCCGACGACCGCCCACATGAAAACGCGCTTGCGCCCCCAGCGCGCGGTCAGAAATCCGGTCAGTGGCATGAAGATGGCCGCCGCCACGATATAAGACGTGAGCACCCAGGAAATCTGATCCTGAGTCGCGCCCATCGCACCCTGCATGTGCGGCAAGGCGACATTGGCGATGGTGGTGTCGAGCGCCTGCATGATGGTCGCGAGCATCACCGACATAGCGACCCAGATACGCTTGGCGCTTGCCGGCTGGGGAGCGGTTGCGGACGCACTCATGCGCACGGCTCAGAGCGTGGATCCGAACAAGCGGCGGCGATGGCCGGTGTCGATCTCGACTACCGCGCTCAGGCCCGCGCGCAACTGCGGCTGATTCGACGCGGCGTCGAGTTTGATCCGCACCGGCACGCGCTGCGCAATCTTGACCCAGTTGCCGGTGGCGTTCTGCGCGGGGATCACCGAAAACTCTGCACCGGTGGCCGGACTCAGGCTGTCCACCGTGCCGCTCCATTTGGCGTCGGGGTAGGTATCGATATGAATCGTGACCGGCTGTCCCGGATGAACGTAGGTGAGATCAGTTTCGGTGAAATTGGCCTCGATCCACGTATGGCCGCTCACCACCAAGGCCATCGCCGTCGCGCCAGCGGCAGCGAACTGCCCCGGCTGCGGTGGCCTGCTCACGGTGCCCGGCAGCGAAGCGTGTACTTCGACGCGCGCCTGATCGAGCTTTGCCTGATCGAGTTCGGCCAGCGCGGCGAGATACGCCGGATGACGCTCGACTGGGGTATCGGCGCTGCCGCCCAGGGTTTCCGCAATGCGTTTCAGATCCTGATTCAGCGTGCCGATTTGTTGCCCGGCGAGGTCGGTGGCTTGCTTCGCGTCGTCGAACCGGGAAGGCGAAATAAACTGCCTGGCCACCAGATCGGCCTGTCGCTGCTGTTCTTTGCGCGCAAAGGTGTAGCGGGTTTCTGCCAGAGAAATTTCGGCCTGTTTTTCGCGAAACTCCGCCTTCGTCGCCGCAAGATCGACACGCACCTGCGCCAGCCTGGCTTCGGCTTTGGCGACAGCCACCTGGAATGGCGCCGGGTCGATCCTGAACAGCGGCTGACCCGCAGCGACAGACTGGTTTTCCCGGACCAGTACCTGCTTGATCATCCCGGACACTTCGGCACTGACTGGCACCATCTCGGCCTTGACGTAGGCGTTGTCGGTTTCGACGAAGCGGCCGCCCCTGATGTAAACGACCCCGATGGCGAGTGCGACGATCAGCGGCACCACGACAAGCAGGATCAGTCGTTTCTGGCGGCGCTTCGGCGCATGCGTGACCTCGGCAATAGATGGCGCGTCGCTGGCTGGCACATGACTCATGAACGTGAAACTCCGGGAATATGGTTCAGCTAAGGGGCGGCTAGCGCGAAGCCAGGTTATCGCGCATTTTGCGCAGGGCGAGGAGGAGCGTGGCGGCTTGCTGCTTGTCCAGATCGTGCAGGGCGGCCGCTCGGATCTCCGCTGCGACTTGCTCGATTGCGGCCAGATGGGGATCGGAAGCAGGTGTCAGAAACACCCGATAGGCCCGCCGATCCTTGGGATCAGGGCGGCGTTCGACCAAACGTGAATCCATGAGTTGATCGATCAAGCGGGCAAGCGTAATCGGCTGGACTTCCAGCATGTCCGCCAAATCGACCTGACGAACGCCCTCATGGCGAGAGACATAAACGAGCGCGCGCGCCTGCGCCAGTGTGAGGGAGCTTCCCTTTAATCGTTGCTGAAAAGCCCGACGCATCAGGCGGGACACATCAGCCAACAGAAAGCCGAGACTGTCTTGTTGCAATGTCATGGGTCACCGCAATATTAGTAAGCAAAGCTTATTATATTGGCGACTTATCAATTCCATCAAGAGCGCTGCATTGAGCCTGCATCTTCATACGCGAATCATGTTTGAAGAGGTCGTATAGGGAGGGTTCCGAGTAACCTGGGTATCAGCAAACAGCAAGGACAATCCGACTCATGCTGCCAGGCCAGGTCTGAACTTCTCCAGGCAGATCCCGGAGTCTCCGAACCTTCAGCTTGCCCTGAACAACCCAATAGCCTCATCCAGCCGGTTCACTGCATGAATTTCCATGCCGGCGATTTTCTGCTTGGGCTGGTTGGCGGTCGGGATAATGGCCTGGGTAAAGCCAAGCTTGGCGGCTTCCTTCAGACGTTCCTGGCCGCGCTGCACCGGGCGAATTTCACCCGCGAGGCCCACTTCGCCAAACATCACCAGTTTGTCGGGCAGGGGCTGACTGCGCAATGAGGACACGATCGCGGCCAGCACGGCGAGGTCGGCTGCCGGTTCGCTGATCTTCACCCCGCCCACGGCATTGACGAACACATCCTGATCGAAGCACGCAATACCCGCGTGACGGTGCAGCACGGCGAGCAACATGGCGAGCCGGTTCTGCTCCAGGCCCACGCTCAAACGGCGCGGGTTGGGCGCATGGCTGCTGTCAACCAGCGCCTGGATCTCGACCAGCAGCGGGCGCGTGCCTTCCTGGGTGACCAGCACGCACGAACCCGGCACCGGTTCGCCATGGCGCGACAGGAAAATTGCCGATGGATTGGAGACGCCCTTCAAGCCCTTTTCGGTCATCGCGAACACGCCGATTTCATTGACCGCGCCGAAGCGGTTCTTGATCGCGCGCACCAGCCGGAAACTCGACCCGGTATCGCCCTCGAAATACAGCACGGTGTCGACGATATGTTCGAGCACGCGCGGACCGGCAATCGCGCCTTCCTTGGTGACATGGCCGACCAGAATGATCGCGGTACCGCTCTGCTTGGCGTAGCGCGTCAGCTGCGCCGCGCATTCGCGCACCTGCGCCACCGAGCCGGGGGCCGAGGTCAGCGCTTCGGAATACATGGTCTGAATGGAGTCGATCACCGCGACGACGGGTTGCGCCACGGCCAGTTGCGCCAGAATCGCCTCCAGCCTGATTTCCGGCAGCACCGGCAAATTCGCCTCGGGCAGGCTCAGCCGCCGCGCACGCAGCGCCACCTGGCGGGCGGACTCTTCACCGCTCACATACAAGGTGTTCATCCGCGTGGACAGCTCGGCCAGCGCCTGCAACAACAGCGTCGATTTGCCGATGCCGGGGTCGCCGCCAATCAACACCACCCCGCCCTGCACCAGCCCGCCGCCGAGCACCCGGTCGAGCTCGGCGATGTCGGTGGCAATGCGCGATTCTTCTGTTCCTTCCACCTCGTGCAGCATCTGCACCCGGCTCGTCGCTGCTAGCGACTGGTAGCGCGGCTTGGCCGATTCGGCAATGGTTTCGACCAGGGTGTTCCAGGCATTGCAGGCCGGGCACTGCCCCTGCCACTTGGGCGACTGACCGCCGCATTCGGTACAGGTGTAGATCGTCTTTGTTTTAGCCATCAGGCCGGAAAGACGCCGGTCGACAAATAGCGGTCGCCGCGGTCACACACGATGGAAACGATGACAGCGTTTTCGACTTCTTTCGACAGCTTCAACGCAGCCCATAGCGCACCACCAGATGAAATACCCGCAAAAATCCCTTCTTCGCGCGCCAGCCGCCGGGTGGTTTCTTCAGCGTCGTACTGTCCGACATAAATCATGCGGTCAACGCGGTCGTAATCGCAAATAGCGGGCACGTATTCATCGGACCATTTTCGGATACCGGGAATCTGCGCACCCTCGTTGGGCTGCACACCAACGATCTGGATCGCGGGGTTTTGTTCCTTGAGATAGCGCGAGCAGCCCATGATGGTTCCGGTCGTGCCCATGCTGGAAACGAAGTGGGTAATTTTGCCGCCCGTGTCGCGCCAGATTTCCGGGCCGGTGGTGTGGTAGTGGGCGTTGGGATTGTCGGGGTTGGAAAACTGGTCGAGGATTTTGCCGATGCCCTGCTTCTCCATTGCCACCGCCAGATCACGCGCCCCTTCCATGCCCGCTTCCTTGCCCACCAGTTGCAGCTCGGCGCCGAACGCACGCATGGTCTGCCGCCGCTCAATCGACAAATGCTCGGGCATGATAAGGATCATCTTGTAGCCGCGCATCGCCGCTGCCATCGCCAGCGCAATGCCGGTGTTGCCGCTGGTCGCCTCGATCAGGGTGTCGCCCGGCTTGATGTCGCCGCGCGCCTGGGCGGCGTCGATCATCGCCAGCGCCGGGCGGTCTTTTACCGAACCCGCCGGGTTATTGCCTTCGAGCTTGACGAGGACGACATTGCTGGTGACGCCGGGCATGCGTTTCAGGCGAACCAGCGGCGTGTTGCCGACAGTGTCTTCGATGGATTTAAACGCATTCATGTGTGTGGTGTCCGCTTCCGTCCAACAGGGCAATTTCCCATAACGCAACGCATCACTGACGCCCGATCGGCAAGTAATCGAAGCCCATTTCGCGCATGGCCTGCGGCTCATACAGATTGCGCCCGTCCAGAATCAGTGGGGTTTTGAGCAGAGATTTCATGGTGTCGAAATTGGGGCTGCGGAACACCTTCCATTCGGTCACGATCAGCAGCGCGTCGGCGCCATTCAGCGCATCCATCGGGCTGTCGACCAGCAGCAG
This sequence comes from Thiobacillaceae bacterium, assembly GCA_012274165.1. Lineage (GTDB taxonomy): Bacteria > Pseudomonadota > Gammaproteobacteria > Burkholderiales > Thiobacillaceae > Thiobacillus. The sequence continues at coordinate 8,749 of JAAPAA010000093.1, read as the reverse complement.
ATCGGCACCGTTTTTATCAATACGGCCGCCGTAGATGCGCCGGGTTTCTTCCATCGCCGCAGGGTCGTAGGCCGACACGCTCGCACCCATCGCCCACAGGGCTTCCAGCATGCTACGGCTGGGCGCTTCCCGCATGTCGTCGGTGTTGGGCTTGAACGCCAGACCCCACATGGCGAAGCGTTTGCCCTTGAGGTCTTTGCCCATGCGGGCGGTCAACTTGTTGACCAGAATCTGCTTCTGCGCCTCATTGGCTTCTTCCACTGCATCAAGCACCCGCAGCTTAATGCCGTTTTCCTGGCCGGTGCGGCGCAGCGCCTGGACGTCCTTGGGGAAACACGAGCCGCCGTAACCGCAACCGGCGTAGAGGAAGTGATAGCCGATGCGCGGATCGGAACCGATGCCATGACGCACCTGCTCGATGTCGGCACCGAGCTTTTCCGCCAGCACGGCAAGTTCGTTCATGAAGGAAATACGCGTCGCCAGCATGGCGTTAGCGGCGTACTTGGTGAGCTCTGCGCTCTTGACGTCCATCACCGTGAGGCGGTCGCGATTGCGCTGGAACGGCGCGTACAACTGGCGCAGCAGCGCGGTAGCGTGCTCGCTGTCGGTGCCGATCACGATGCGGTCTGGCTTCATGAAGTCGTCCACCGCCGCGCCCTCTTTCAGGAACTCGGGGTTGGACGCCACATTGAATGTGTGCGCCACGCCGCGGCGGCTCAATTCTTCCTGCAAGGCGGCCTTAACCTTGTCGGCGGTGCCAACCGGCACGGTGGATTTATCGACCACCAGTTTGTAGCCTGCCATGTGGCGGCCAATATTGCGCGCGGCCGCCACCACGTATTGCAGATCGGCCGAACCATCTTCATCCGGAGGGGTGCCGACAGCGATGAACTGGATCTCGCCGTATGCCACCGATTCTTCGATGTTGGTGGTGAATGACAGTCGACCGGCGGCGACGTTACGGCGCACCATGTCCTCCAGCCCGGGCTCGTAAATGGGGATGCCGCCGGCTTTCAATGTTTCGATTTTCTTCGGATCCAGATCGAGGCACAGCACCTCGTTGCCGACTTCAGCCAGACAGGTTCCCGTGACCAGACCCACATAACCCGTGCCGATTACCGTAATTTTCACGCTATCTCCCTAAGCCTTTTGTATATCGAACTGAATCTGCTGCAACGCGACCAGCGGGTCAATTGCAGCCGTGATCGGGCGCCCGATCACCAAATCGGTCGCCCCGGCGTTCAAGGCATGCTGCGGTGTCATGACGCGGCGCTGATCGCCCGCATCAATGCCAGCCGGGCGGATGCCGGGCGTCACCAGACGAAAATCCGCGCCCAACTCCGAGCGCAGCACCGATGCTTCCTGTGCCGAACAGACGACGCCATCCAGCCCGCATTGTTGCGCAAGGCGCGCCAGACGCAGCACCTGATCGGCAGGTGCATCAGTCACACCGACTTCGTTCAGGTCTTCGGCGTTCATGCTGGTCAACACCGTCACTGCAATCAACAGCGGCCCCGACGGGTTGTCCAGCGCCTCGCGAGCGGCCGTCATCATGCGGCGTCCGCCCGACGCATGCACGTTGAGCATCCACACGCCGAGTCCCGCAGCCGCGCGGCACGCCGCCGCCACGGTGTTGGGAATATCGTGAAACTTGAGATCGAGGAAGACGTCGTAGCCGCGCGCGACCAGCACCCGAACAAACTCCGGGCCTGCTGCGGTGAACAGTTCCTTGCCGACCTTGAGCCGGCACAATGCCGGATCAAGCCGCTCCACCAGCATCAGCGCGGACGCCGCATCGGCAAAATCCAGCGCCACAATAATCTTCGTCGGGTTCGTCACGCTGCTCACACCTTGTCGTTTTCCGCTTGCATCAGGCTTCCCCTTCACGCCGCTCGGGGTCGAAGCTGTCCCAGCGACCGCACGCCGGACAACGCCAGAAAAACTGCTTGGCCTTGAAGCCGCAGCTGTCGCACTGGTAGCGCATCATGCGCTGGCTGTGCGCCGCCACCAGCGTTTTTTCCACCTGCAGCAACTCGCGCTCGCCCGGTTCGGCATCGATCAGCTGTGCTTCAAGCAGGCGATCCAGCGTGCGCAAACTGGGGGTGCGGCGCAGCTCCTCGCGCGCAAGCTGGGTGGCTGCGGCCGCGCCTTCGGTTTCCGACACCGCCAGATACAGCGCACTGAAAATATCCTGCGAAGGTTGCCGCGCATACAGTGCGCGCAGCCACAACACGCCTTCGTCGAGACGCCCCAACTGACGATAGCTGCCGAGCACGCGTTCGACCACCAGGGCCATGTGCACCGCGCTTTGCGTTTCAACCAGACGCCAGTCGGCAATCGCCGCTTCATGCTGCCCTGCCGCTGCATCGAGGTCTCCCGCCATCAGGTTGGCGCGCACCGACTGGCGATTGATGGCGAGCGCCAGTTGCAAATGCGCCAAGGCTGCGTCGGGCTTGCCCCTGGCCGCATCCAGCAAGGCCAGTTCACAGTAAAAATGGGAGATGTCGGCGTTGAGCGGTTTGCTGGTGTCCTTTTCCAGTTCGCGCGCCGCATCGATGGCTTTTTGCCAGTCCTTTTCCTGCACATAGATTTCCAGCAGATAGGTGCGCGCCAACCCATGCTGCGGGGTTTCCAGCAACTTGCCGAACACCTCTTCGGCGCGGTCGAGCAATCCGGCTTTCAGATAATCCTGACCCAGCTCACCTTGCGCGCGCAGGCGCTGCTCTTCGGCCAGGCCCTCGCGCTCCAGCAGGTTCTCGTGCATGCGGATGGCGCGGTCCAGTTCGCCACGACGGCGAAACAGCGCCCCCAGCGCAAAGTGCAGGTCGATGGTTTCGGGTTCGAGTTTGACAACTTCGAGAAAGGCCTCGATCGCCTTGTCGGGCTGCTCGTTGAGCAGAAAGTTGAGTCCGCGAAAATACGAATTGGGCAACGCGCGCGATTCGGTAACGACCTGCTTGATATCGACGCGCGCGGCCAGCCAGCCCAGCACAAAAAACAGGGGAAATGCCAGCAGCCACCAGATCTCAAATTCCATCGTGCATCACACCACAGGGATATCGGGTTGCGTGATGGCGGGGTCCCGTGCAGCTGCCCGCAAATTACGGGCAACCTCGCGCCGCAAGCGGAACACGGTGGGCAACAAGGCCAGCACACCGGTTAGCGCACCGAGCACAAATGCCAGCACCAGCATGATAATCAGGGGAGCCTGCCAAGCCTGCCCCAAATAGGCATAAAAAGTGACGGTATGGCTGTTTTTCAAGGCAAAACCCAACACCAGCAGGAATACGAGCAGTTTGAGCGCCAGCCCCAAATATCGGGTGATATTTTTCATGAATGATTGCGTGTTGTGGGTGCCCGTCATTCTACCTTTGTGGCTGGGCTTCAAAAAGAACGCCCGCAAAAGAAAACGGCGCTTTCGCGCCGTTTTCAGTTACTCGAGTCATCTGCATCCAACGGCCAAGCCGCAGTTGCAAGCCGGGAAACGCTCAAAGCGGAAAATCCACCCGATCGCGCAACTCCTTGCCTGCCTTGAAGTGCGGCACCTGCTTGGCCGGAACCTGTACGCGCTCGCCCGACTTGGGATTGCGCCCAAGACGGGCGGGGCGGTAGCTCAGGCTGAAACTGCCAAAGCCACGGATTTCGATACGCTCGCCGCGCGACAGGTTTTTTGCCAGCGCGTCGAGGACCGTTTTCACCGCCATCTCGATATCCGCAACTGAAAATTGCGAATGCCGCGCCGCCAGTTGAGCAATCAGCTCCGACTTGGTCATGGATTACTCGGCGTTCTTGTTTTCGAGCTTGGCCTTCAGCAGCGCGCCGAGGTTGGTCGAACCCGTGGCGGCGGCCGACGTATCAGCTGCCATTTTCTTCATGGCCGAATCCTGCTCGGTCATGTCCTTGGCCTTGATCGACAGGTTGATGACGCGGTTTTTGCGGTCAACGTTGATGATCATGGCTTCGATCTCGTCGCCTTCCTTGTAGTGGGTACGCATGTCTTCGACGCGGTCACGCGAGACTTCGGATGCGCGCAGGTAGCCTTCCATGTCGCTGTCCAACTGCACGGTGGCGCCCTTGGCTTCTACCGTCTTGATCGTGCCCTTGACGATGCTGCCCTTCTCGTTGCCGGTGGCGTAGCTGGTCAGCGGATCGCCTTCGATCTGCTTGATGCCGAGCGAAATGCGCTCGCGCTCGAGGTCGATACCGAGCACCACGGCTTCCACGTCCTGACCCTTGCGGAAGTTTTGCACGGCTTCTTCGCCGGGTACATTCCAGGACAAGTCGGACAAATGAACCAGACCATCGATGCCGCCAGCCAGACCGATGAACACGCCGAAGTCGGTGATCGACTTGATCGCGCCGCTGACCTTGTCGCCCTTCTTGAAGTTCATCGAGAAGTCTTCCCACGGGTTCGACTTGCACTGCTTCATGCCCAGCGAGATGCGACGCTTGTCTTCGTCGATGTCGAGCACCATGACTTCGACTTCATCGCCCAGCTGCACAATCTTGTTGGGGCTGACATTCTTGTTGGTCCAGTCCATTTCGGAGACGTGCACCAGGCCTTCGATGCCGGCTTCGATTTCAACGAATGCGCCGTAGTCGGTGAGGTTGGCCACTTTGCCAAACATGCGGGTGCCCTGCGGGTAGCGACGGGCAATTCCGACCCACGGATCGTCACCCAACTGCTTGATGCCGAGCGAGACACGGTTCTTCTCGGTGTCGTAACGCAGGATTTTGGCTTCGAGTTCCATGCCCACGGTGACCACTTCGGACGGATGCTTGACGCGACGCCATGCCATGTCGGTAATGTGCAGCAGGCCGTCGATACCGCCCAGATCCACGAATGCGCCGTAGTCGGTGATGTTCTTGACCACGCCCTTGACGATGGAGCCTTCTTTCAGGTTTTCCATCATCGCTTCGCGGTCGGCACCCATGGTTTCTTCCAGCACAGCACGGCGTGACACCACGACGTTGTTGCGCTTGCGGTCAAGCTTGATGACCTTGAATTCCATTTCCTTGTATTCGAACGGCGTGGTGTCCTTGACCGGACGCGTATCGACCAGCGAACCCGGCAGGAATGCACGCAAACCACCCACCAGCACCGTCAGACCACCCTTGACCTTGCCCTGCACCATGCCGGTGACGATACGGCCTTCGTTCATCGCCACTTCCAGATCCAGCCATGCAGCCAGTTTCTTGGCGCGCTCGCGCGACAGCTTGGTCGCGCCAAAGCCGTCTTCAATCGACTCGATCGCAACAGCCACGAAATCGCCAATTTTGGCTTCGATTTCGCCGAGGTCGTTCTTGAACTCTTCGATAGGAATCAGGCTCTCGGATTTGAGGCCGGCATTCACCGTCACGAAGTTACCGTCGATGCCGACGATTTCAGCGGTGATCACCTCGCCCTGGCGCATTTCCTGATGCTCGAGGGACTCCTCGAACATCGCGGCAAAGTTGTCCATGCCGAGGTTTTCCATACTGGAGGGGGCGAGGTTGGTAGAAGCGGTAGCAGTAGACATTAAAACCTTCTTGGTCCGTCGGTGAGGACGGGGTTAGTTGCACATCGTCGATCCGCAGGGCGCGGAACCGACACGAAAAAACATCACTTACATCTTGTTGCGCGCATGACATAAAGCATAGTGCGCCAGCACAGCTTGCACAGCCGACTCGACATCCATCCGGGTGGTATCGAGAAACAGCGCATCCGGCGCGGGCTTCAGCGGTGCCACCAATCGGGCGGTATCGCGCGCATCGCGCGCCTGCATGTCCGCAACAAGGGCGGGTAGACTAGCAGAGTTTCCCTTGTCGATCAACTGCTTATACCGCCGTTCGGCACGCGCTTCCGCACTGGCAGTCAGGAAAATCTTGGCCACCGCGTCCGGGAAGATCACCGTCCCCATGTCGCGGCCGTCGGCCACCAAACCAGGCGCTTGCCGATAGGCGCGCTGGCGGTCGAGCAGCGCCGCGCGCACCGCAGGCAACGCCGCTACTTTCGACGCGCCCTCGCCCACCGCCTCGGCGCGGATCGCGTCGCTGACGTTTTCGTCCGCCAGCCACACCGCGCCGTCGTGGAAACTCGCGGGCAGCGCGGCTGCCAGACCTGCCACCCGCACCTCGTCATCCAGCGCCACACCGCTTTTCATCGCCGACAGCGCGGTCAACCGGTACAGCGCGCCGCTATCGAGAAAATGAAAGCCGAGCACAACCGCCACCCGCTCGGCAACGGTGCCCTTGCCCGACGCGGAAGGACCATCGATGGTGATAACCGGAGCGAGATCCGTCATTGCACAAGTCCTGCGAACACCTTGAAATACTCCGGGAAAGTCTTGTTCACACACGCCGGCTCGTTGATGCGCAGCGGAACGCCGCCCAGACTCACCAGCGACAGACACATCGCCATGCGGTGATCGTCATAGGTATCGATGACCGCGTTGGAAACCAGCGCTGCCGGCGGCGTAATGCGAATGTAATCCGCACCCTCTTCCACTACTGCGCCGACTTTGCGCAATTCGGTCGCCATCGCCGCGATGCGGTCGGTTTCCTTGACGCGCCAGCTGGCGATGTTGTTCAGCGTGGTCACGCCGTCGGCAAACAGCGCCGCCACCGCCAGCGTCATTGCGGCGTCGGGGATGTGGTTGCAGTCGAGTTCAATCGCTTTCAGGCGACCGCTTGCAGGCGAGCGCGCCTCGATCCAGTTCGGTCCCATTTCGATCTGCGCGCCCATCAAGGCAAGCGCATCGGCAAAACGCACGTCGCCCTGCACGCTGTCGCGGCCGACGCCTTCCACCCGTACCGGGCCGCCGCCGATGGCGCCCGCTGCCAGAAAATACGACGCCGACGAAGCGTCGCCCTCAACCCAGATTTCGCCCGGGCTGTGATAGCGCGCCTGTTCCGGAACGCTGAAGCGCTGCCAGCCATCCTGTTCGATTGCAACGCCAAAACGGCGCAGCATCGCCAGCGTAATCCCGATATACGGCCGGGAAATCAGTTCGCCCACCACCTCGATGGTGGTGGTGCGTTGGCGCAAGGGCAGCGCCATCATCAGGCCGGTCAGGAATTGGCTCGACACATTGCCGCGCACCTGGGTGGCATCATTCGCCAGGATCGCCGGGTGGATCTGCAGCGGCGGGAAACCGGCCTGGCCGAGATACTCAATCCGTGCCCCCAACAGCCGCAGCGCATCGACCAGATCGCCAATGGGCCGCTCGTGCATCCGCGCCACGCCTTTCAGCACATATTCACCGTTGGACAAGGCACAGGCGGCGGTCAAGGAACGGAACGCGGTTCCCGCATTGCCGAGAAACAATTCGGCCTGCTTGACTGGAAACGCGCCGCCCACGCCCGTCATGTCGTAATCGTCGCTGTCAGCGTGACGAACCACGCCGACGCCGAGCGTGCGCAAGGCGTCGAGCATCACACGGGTATCGTCCGAATCAAGCAGGGCGCATACCCGCGTAGTGCCTTCAGCCAGCGCCGCCAGCAGCAACACGCGATTGGATATGCTTTTGGAGCCGGGCAGGCGTAGCGTGCCCTTGGCCGAGACGCGCGCCGGTAAATCGAGATAATCCATCAAGAATCCTGGGTTTTCATCCAGTTCTCGCGTGCCGCACGGGCGCGCGAGAACATTTTCAGCAATGCCTGTCCGTCTTCTGCGGCCACCGTTTGCCGCAGCGTCTGCAAGGCGGCAAGGTAAGCATCCAGTTCGGTCAGCAAAGCCTCCCGATTCGCCAGCGTAATGTCACGCCACATTTCCGGGCTGCTGCCGGCAATGCGGGTGAAATCGCGGAAACCGCTGGCCGCCAAGCGGAAGAAGGTTTCGCCATCGGCGCGCTGCGCCAGTTCATCCACCAACGCAAACGCAGCCAGATGCGGCAGATGGCTCACTGCGGCAAACACGCGGTCGTGCTGGTCCGCGTCCAGGGTTTCGACCTGCGCGCCGGCTGCCTGCCAAAGCGCCTTGACGGTTTCGAGCGCGTCGGCACGGGTGTCGGCCAGTGGCGTGAGCACGACTTTTTTGCCCTGAAATAAATCCGCCCGCGCAGCTCCCGGCCCGCTTTGCTCGGAACCGGCAATAGGATGACCCGGAACGAAGTCTGCGAAGCGTGCGCCGAGTGCTGCGCGTGCAGCTTCAACCACATTGGCTTTGGTGCTGCCTGCATCGGTGATGATTGCGCCGGGTTTCAGACGGGGCGCCAACTGCCGCAGCACGGCTTCGGTTTCGCCCACCGGCAACGCCAGCAGGATGCAGTCGGCCTGTCCGGCTTGGGCATAATCGGCCACGCCATCAATCAATTCAAGCTCGCGTGCGATGGTGAGCCGGGCAGGATTGCGCCCCACACCGAGCACACGCCGCACTGCGCCAGATTGTTTTAACGCCAAGGCAAACGAGCCGCCGATCAGGCCGGTGCCCACGATGGCGAGCGTGTCGACGATCACAAACTGGCTTTCCGACCGCAAGGGTCAGGCCGTGCTTCTAAAGCCGCTAAAGCGGCAAGAACCACGCTCAGGGCGTCGAGAAAGCGGGCGTTTTGCCCCGCCAATCCGACTGATACGCGCAGGAACTCAGGCAAGCCGTAATTGGCAACCGGGCGCACGATCACGCCGCGCTTCAGCAATTCAGTGTTGATGCGCGCAGCGTCGCCGACTTTCGCCAGCAGGAAATTGCCCTTTGATGGCACCGTTGCGATTCCCAGTTCAGCCAGCCCTGCCACCAACTGCGCCATGCCGGCGATGTTCAGGGCATAGGCGC
>JAAPAA010000092.1 GCA_012274165.1 Thiobacillaceae bacterium | reverse complement strand
CGGCGAGGATCTCACCCAGCGCAGGGCCAATCCGCTGACCGTGCGCGTTTCGGCTTCATCTGCGCAAGCCACCCATGTCCTCGGCACCTATGCCGCCAAGACACTGGGCTACAAGCGGGTGGCGGTCGTCGGTGAAGATCTCGCTTTTTCGCACGAACTGGCTGGTGGCTTCCAGCGCACGTTCGAAGAGGCCGGCGGGAAAGTGGTGCAGAGGCTGTGGTCACCTTTCAACACGACGGATTTCGCCACCTTCATCGCCAAGATCAATCCGAACGCGGACGCCATCCTGCTGTCCTATTCGGGCGCGGGGGCGATCCGCTTTCTCAAGCAGTATCGCGAGTTCAATCCCAAGGGTGGCAAACCCTTGTTGTCCGGTTCGAACACCACCGACGAGTCGGTGCTGGCGACGGCCGGTGACGAGGCGCTCGGCTTGATCTCGGCCAACTGGTACAGCCCCGAGATCCAGACCGCAGAAAACCGTCGCTATGCCGCCAACTACCGTGCCGAATTTAAGGCCGAACCCGGCGTCTTCGCAACCGGCGCCTACGTGGCCGGGCAGTTGCTCGAGGCTGCGCTCAAGAGCCTGAACGGCAAGGCAGAAGACCATGCGGCGCTGGCCAAGGCGTTGCACAGCGCCACGCTCGCCGCAACACCGCGCGGGCCCTTGAAGCTTGACGCGCAAGGCAATCCGATCGGCACGATCTACATCCGCAAGACGGAGCGGATCGACGGCAAGGCCGTGAACCACGTCATTGCCACCTTCCCCGACATCAGCCAGTTCTACACCTACGACCCCGCGAAGTTCCTGGCTGCGCCTGCGTATTCACGGGACTACCCGCCGGCCCGCTATCTCGAATGACGACTCCATGAACTACTGGGTGTTGCAGACGATGAACGCCGTCTCGTTTGCCGGCGTGCTGTTCCTGCTCTCGTCGGGCTTTTCCCTGGTATTCGGGCTGATGCGGATACCGAACATGGCTCATGGGGCGCTGTTCATGGTCGGGGCGTTCGTGGTCGCCTGGGCAATTCTGCACGGGCTGCCCTTTCTGCTCGCCGTCCTCGCCAGTGCCGCCGCAGTCGCGGCGCTGGGCTTCGTGATCGAACGCTGGTTGTTGCGCCGTGTGGCTGGTCGCGAGCTCGCCCAGCTCCTCGCTTCTCTTGGCGCCGCGCTGATCGTAGCGGATGCCTGCAAGTTGCTCTGGGGTGCCGCACCGATCCAGGTCGATGCTCCGCGTTGGCTGCAGGGCTCGACGAGCTTCGGTGATCTCAGTTTTCCGACCTATCGTTTGTTCGTCACTGGCATATCGCTGGCCTTGGCCGCCGCACTCATGTGGGTTGATCGCCGCACCTTGGTCGGTGCCAGGGTGCGCGCCGCGGTGGACGACCCGCTGATGGCTCGCGCAATGGGCATTCGGGTCACCGCGCTGTACAGCATCGTGTTCGCGGCCGGGTCGGCGCTGGTGGGATTAGCCGGCGCGCTCGGCGCGCCGCTGTTTTCAGCCACCTTGGGGTTGGACCTTGAGATGCTGCCGCTCGCTCTGGTAGTGGTCATTCTCGGCGGCGTGGGAAGCCTGGGCGGAGCCGTAGTCGCCAGCCTGATTACAGGTTTCATTCAGGTCTTCGGCCAGGCACTCTTCGCCGAATTTGCATACGTCGTGTTGTTCCTGCCAATGGTGGTCATGCTGGCCGTGCGGCCGCAGGGGCTGTATGGGCGGGTGGCGGTATGAAGCTGCTCGCCGTGTCCGCGGTGCTGATACTGCTGGCGGGCGCGCCGTGGCTGCTGGGCTCGAATTACGCGCTCAATATGGCCACGCAGATCCTGATCGCAGCACTGTTCGCTTCCAGCCTGAATCTGCTGCTCGGATACGGCGGCCTGTTCAGCTTCGGTCACAACGCAGTCTTTGGCGGAGCGGCGTACCTAGGGGCCATCGCGCTCACGAGGTACGGCTTGTCCCCCGCAGCGACAGCGGCGATCGTTCTCGCCGGCGTGCTGCTGCTGTCGGCCATCATCGGCGTGATCGCCCTTCGCGCAACTGGAATCGGTTTGGCCATGATCACGCTCGCGCTGGGGCAAGTGGCCTGGGGCATCGCCTACCGTTGGGTCGGCATGACCAATGGCGAGAACGGGATCGGCGGTATCCAGCGTCCGACGCTTGAGTTCATCGACCTGAACACTGCCAGGAACTTCTTCTGGGTTATCGCGGCATGCACGGTCTTGCTGCTGTGGCTGCTCAAGCGGTTGATCGACTCGCCTTACGGCGCCTGCCTGCGCGGCACACGCGACCAACCGCGCCGAATGAGCGCGCTGGGGCATGACGTGTGGCTCGTGCGTTGGCTGGCGTTTCTGTACGCGGGCGTGCTGGCCGGGATCGCGGGCCTGATGTTCCTGTACTACCACCGCTTCGTCAGCCCGCAGCTGCTCTCGCTGGGAGAGTCGGCTGAAGTGCTGCTGATGGTGGTCAGCGGCGGACCGGGAACGTTTGCCGGCCCTCTGGTGGGTGCAGCACTGGTCCTGCTGATCAAGAACGTTGCCAGTTCGTACATCGAGTCCTGGCAGATGCTGCTCGGTGTCATGTTCCTGCTCGTCGTCGTCGCCACACCTGACGGGCTGGTGCCGGGTTTTGCGCGACTGTGGTGGGGATTGCGAAGCCGTTTAGGACATTCATGGATTCGCGCACGAACACTGTGATGCGCACTCGCGCGCTTTCCCGCCGGTTCGGGGGCTTTCAGGCCCTCGACAAGGTGGAGCTGACGGTTCGTCAGGGTGAACGGCGTTTGCTGCTCGGACCCAACGGCGCGGGCAAGACGACGCTGTTCAACCTTCTGACGGGTGACCTGACCGCAACCACCGGTTCAATCGAAATCTTCGGCGAAGACGTGACCAGGCTGAGCACCGCAAGCCGGGTGCACCTGGGTGTCTCCAGAACGTATCAGATCATCACGCTGTTTCCTCAGGACACGGTGCTGCACAACGTGATGCTGTCGCTGACGGGCCTGCGGCGGCGGCGCTGGAACCCTTGGCAATCCTTCGCCGCAGACCGCTTGCTGCAATCCGATGCGGTCAAGGTGCTGGATCGCGTCGGCCTGCAAGCCATGGCCCATCGAACTGTCGCGAGCTGCTCCTACGGCGACCAGCGCCGGCTCGAGATCGCGATGGCGATCGCCCAGAAGCCCAGGTTGTTGCTCCTGGACGAGCCGTTTGCGGGCCTCTCGCAAGAGGAGCGCGCACAGGTGCAGGAGTTGCTGGCTGGCATACCTCGCGACATCGCCATCGTCCTGATCGAACACGATATGGACGTTGCACTCGCATTCGCCGACACGATCACGCTGCTGCAGCATGGCCGCGTGGTCCTCGAAGGCACCCGGGACGCGGTCGTTGCCGACCCCCGAACGCGGGAGGTCTATCTTGGGCAGTGAAGTGCTTGCCGTTCAGGATTTGCATGCGTTCTATGGCGGCAGTCACGTCCTGCACGGCGTTGATCTGCGGCTGCAGAAAGGCGAATTGCTGGCGCTCCTGGGCCGCAACGGTGCCGGCAAGACGACCTTTATCAATGCGATCACCGGTCTGGGCGTGCGCCGCACCGGCACCATCGCGTTGAATGGAATTGACATTTCCAAAGCTGATCCTGAAGAGATCGCGATGAGCGGGATGGGCCTCGTGCCGCAGGGCCGGCATGTCTTTCCATCGCTGACGGTGCGCGAGAACCTGGTCATCGCCGCGCGCGTTCCGACGGGACACAAGGCTCCATGGACGCTCGAGCGCGCCTTCAAGAGCTTCCCGCGGCTGCAGGAGCGTCACAACCAGAACGCAGGCGCGCTTTCGGGCGGTGAGCAGCAATTGCTGGTGATCGCGCGGGCGTTGCTCACCAACCCTTCCGTGCTGCTGCTCGACGAGCCGTCCGAAGGTCTGGCGCCGCAAATGGTCGATGAAGTGCAGCGGATCGTGCGCGATGTCAAGAACGAGGGCGTCTCCATCGTGCTGGTCGAACAGAACATCCGGTTTGCGCTGGCACTGGCGGACCGGGTGGCCATTCTCAATACCGGGCGGCTCGTGTTTGCCGGCAGCCCGGAAGACCTGCGAACTGACAACTCGCTTATCGACGCCCACCTGGGCGTCCACTAACCCAGGAGCAACCCCATGAACACATTGAAGAACAAGGTCGCCATGATCACCGGCGGGTCACAAGGCATCGGCGCTGCCGTCTCCGCGGCGCTGCACGCGCAAGGCGTGCGCGTCGCGGTGGTTGCCAGCTCGAGCGTCGACAAGGCGCGCAGCGTGGCCAGTGCGCTGGACCCCGAATGCAAGACTGCCCGGCCTTTCGCGGCCGACGTGCGCAATCCTGCGGCCGTCCGCGAAGCAGTGGCGGCCGTGGTGCGCAGCCTCGGGCCCATCGACATCCTGGTGAACTGCGCTGGTGTATTCGAGCCGTCGCCAGCCGGAAGCACCGACATCGCCGTGTCCGACAAGATGATCGACATCAACCTGAAGGGGACATGGAACGTCATCAATGCGGTTGCGCCTCAAATGCGGGAGCGCAAGGCGGGTCGCATCGTCAACATTGCATCGGTAGCCGCGCACATGGGGTTTGGCGGCTACGCCGTGTACTGCGCCACCAAGGCCGGCATCGTGCTGATGACGCGTGCCCTGGCCTGCGAACTGGCACCGCTGGGCATCAACGTTAACTGCGTCGCGCCGGGAAACACGGCCACGCCGATGAACGAGGACATCCGCACCAAAGAAGAGATGAAGGGTTTTCTCGACTTCATGGCGGCGCGTACCCCAAGTGGCCGGACCTATTCGAGCGCTGACGACATCGCCGGCGGCGTCGTGTTCCTGTGCAGCGCGGCGGCGCGCGCGATGCACGGCTCCTGCCTCTTGATGGACGAAGGCTTCTCGGCGGGAATGTGAAATGTCGGCACGTCAAAACGTATTTGTGACCGGCGGCGCCGACAGTGTCGGGCGGGTCATCGCCGAGCGGTTCAGCCGTGCCGGAGCGCGGGTGCACATCTGTGACGTCCGTGCCGACGCCTTGGAGCGCACCTTGCGCGACAATCCGGGCATGCGCGGCACCGTGGCCAACGTGGGCGACGCGGCGAGTGTCGAGCGCGTGTTCGCGGAGGCAATCGAGTGGATGGGAGATGTGTCCGTGCTTGTCAACAACGTTGGCATCGCCGGCCCGCGTGGACCGATGGAAGAGGTCAGCTGCGAGGAGTGGGACGAAACCATCAACGTCAACCTGAGCGGAATGTTCTATTGCATGCGCCAGGTGATTCCGGGCATGAAGAGGCGCGGAAGCGGCGTCATCATCAATTTTTCTACGGGCTCGACGCGCACGCGGCTGCCGTTGCGCGCGCCGTACGTGGCTTCGAAGGTGGCGGTCGAGGGACTGACATTGAATGCGGCGCGCGAACTCGGTCCCTTCAACATTCGTTGCAACGCGATCCTGCCCGGGATGATCAACAACGAGCGAATGAAGCGCATCGTTGCGAACAATGCCGCCAGCACCGGCCGCACGGCCGACGAGGTCGAGCGCGACTACCTGAATTACATCTCGTTGCGGGCGAAGATCGAGCCCGAGGAGCTGGCGGACATGGTGCAGTTCTTGGCTTCCGACAAAGCAGCCAAAGTCACCGGCGAACTGATCGCCGTCAGTGGCAACGTGGAATGGGAGATCTGAAATGAGCCAACGCAAAGTCATCCTGACCTGTGCCGTCACCGGGAACGCACCGTTCAATCCCAAGCACCCGGCCATGCCCGTGACTCCGGGTCAGATCGCCGAGGCCTGCATGGAGGCCGCCTCCGCCGGCGCTTCCGTGGTGCACATTCATGTTCGCGATCCGAAGACGGGCGCCGGAAGCCGCGACCCCGCGCTCTTCAAGGAAGTGGTTGACCGAATTCGCTCGGCCAAGCTCGATATCGTGATCAATCTGACCTGCGGGCTCGGCGCGATCTTCTTCCCCGATCCCGAGGACGAATCGCGAGGTTTGCCGGAAAGCGACGTGGTCTCGGTTGCCGAGCGCGTTCGCCACCTGGAGCAATGTCTTCCGGAAATCGCGTCCCTGGACATCACGACCGGCAACCAGGTCGAAGGCTCGCTCGAATTCGTTTACCTGAACACCACAAGAACACTGCGCGCGATGGCACGACGCTTCCAGGAACTACGCGTCAAACCCGAACTGGAGGTTTTCGGACCCGGAGACGTCCTGTTCGGAAACGCGTTGGTCGAGGAGGGACTCGTTGATGCGCCGCCGCTCTACCAGATGGTTCTGGGTGTGAAATGGGGCGCGCCGGCGACCACCGAAACCATGATCTATCTGCGCGACCTGCTCCCCCAGGGAGCACTCTGGGCCAGTTTTGGCATCGGGCGGGATCAGATGCCGATGCTTGCCCAGGCAGTCCTGCTGGGCGGCAATGTCCGCGTGGGACTCGAGGACAACCTGTACCTCAAGCGCGGTGTGTTCGCGACCAACGGGCAATTGGTCGAGCGCGCGGCGACCATCATCGATCACCTGGGGATGTCCGTGGCCACGCCCGCCGAGGCGCGGCAGATGCTGCAACTGGCCCGGTGAGCGCGCCGGGCGACGCCTTTTCGCGTGGACTCGGCTGACCGCGGCGGCCCCGCGCAATTCAGGACCCCTTGCGCGCGAAGCTGGACTTGATGTGCGCCACGTCGGGAATCCGGGTGAGTGTCAAGGCAGGAACGTCCTTCGCTATTTCGGCCATGACCGAGCATCAGAGAGATGTTGTCGACACATTCAAAGGAGCATAAATGAGCCAGCAAAGCAAGCTGCGCCTACACGTACCGGAGCCCTCCGGCCGTCCAGGCCGCCAAACGGATTTTTCGTATCTCAACGTTTCGCCGCCTGGCGCGCTGCGCAAGCCACCCATCGACATTCGCCACGGGGATACGCAGGACCTGGCCAACGGGCTTGTGCGCGTTCTTGACGATGACGGCCGCGCCGTCGGGCCCTGGGTGCCGGAGGTTGATTCAACGAGATTGCGGGCCGGGCTGCGCGCAATGATGAGGACACGCACCTTCGATGCGCGTATGGTCATTGCGCAAAGGCAGAAGAAGCTTTCGTTCTACGTCCAAAGTCTCGGCGAGGAAGCTATTGGGGTGGCGCATTCCTTCGCACTGCGTGCCGGGGACATGTGTTTCCCAACATACCGGCAGCAAAGTCTGCTGCTCTCGCGCGACGACGTGTCCATTGCGGAACTGATATGTCAGCTCATCGGAAATCGGCAGGACCCGCTGCTTGGCCGCCAGTTGCCGGGTTTCTATTCGTACAAGCGTGCCGGTTTCTTTTCCATATCCGGCAACCTGGCGACGCAGGTCACTCAGGCGGTCGGCTGGGCCATGGCTTCAGCGATCAAGGAAGATACGAAAATCGCCTCCGGCTGGATCGGTGACGGTGCCACGGCCGCAGCAGACTTTCACACAGCGCTGACGTTCGCCCACGTCTATCGCGCGCCCGTGATTCTCAACGTGGTTAACAATCAATGGGCCATCTCGAGCTTCCAGGCAATCGCGGGCGGCGAGTCGACCACATTTGCGGCGCGAGGCGTCGGTTGCGGGGTCGCGTCGCTGCGTGTTGACGGCAATGATTTCCTTGCGGTGTACTCTGCTTCGAAATGGGCCGCTGAGCGCGCGCGCAGCAACTTCGGCCCGACGCTGATCGAGTGGGTGACCTACCGCGGCGGCCCGCACTCCACTTCCGACGATCCGTCCAAGTACCGTCCAGCGGACGATTGGAAGATGTTTCCGCTGGGGGACCCGATCGCCCGGCTGAAGCAGCATCTGATTGCGATCGGCGAATGGTCCGAGGCCCAGCACCAGCAGGCGCAGACCGAACTGGAGGCCGAGGTGCTGGCGGGTCTAAGGGAAGCGGAAAGTTATGGCACCCTTCTCGAGGAGCAACTTCCAAGCGCCGCCATGATGTTTGACGACATCTACAGCGAAATGCCTGAACACCTGCACCTCCAACGTCAGCAAATGGGAGTTTGAGATGCTCACGCGAATTCAGGACATTTCGGCCGCTTCTGAACAGGAGCAAGGCAGGATCGTGTCGATGACCATGATCCAGGCGCTCCGATCGGGCATGGACGTGATGATGGACCGGGACGATCGCGTGGTGGTGTTCGGCCAGGATGTGGGCTACTTCGGCGGCGTGTTCCGCGTCACCGAAGGCCTGCAGGCCAAGTACGGCACAACACGCTGCTTCGACGCTCCGATCAATGAAGGCGGCATCGTCGGCGCAGCAGTCGGCATGGGGGCGTACGGTTTGCGGCCGGTGGTGGAAATTCAGTTCGCCGACTACGTCTACCCAGCCTCGGACCAGATCATGTCTGAAGCTGCTCGCCTGCGTTACCGCTCGGCCGGCGACTTCACCGCGCCGATCACCATCCGCATGCCCTGCGGCGGCGGCATCTATGGTGGCCAGACCCACAGCCAGAGCCCGGAGGCGCTGTTCACGCACGTGTGCGGCATCCGCACCGTGATGCCCAGCAACCCGTACGACGCCAAAGGATTGCTGATCGCATCGATCGAGAACGACGACCCCGTCATCTTCCTGGAGCCCAAACGCTTGTACAACGGCCCGTTCGATGGCCATCACGACCGGCCGGTGGTGCCCTGGTCGCAACACGCCATGGGCGAGGTGCCGGAGGGCTATTACACGGTGCCGCTGGAATCGGCCTCGGTGTTCCGGCCCGGCAAGGACCTCACGGTGCTGACCTACGGCACCATGGTCTGGGTATCGGAATGCGCGGCGCGCGAAACCGGCATCGACGCCGAGATCATCGACCTGCGCTCTCTCTGGCCGATGGACCTGGACACAGTGACGCAATCGGTCAAGAAGACCGGGCGCTGCGTAATCGTGCATGAGGCCACACGCACCAGCGGTTTTGGCGCAGAACTGGCCGCGCTGGTTCAAGAGCATTGCTTTTACCACCTCGACGCACCAATTGAGCGCGTGACGGGTTGGGATACGCCATATCCGCTGAGTCTTGAGTGGTCCTACTTCCCGGGTCCGGCGCGCGTCGGCGCTGCGTTCCAGCGTGTGATGGAAGCTTGAGCATGGGGACCCACATCATCAAGATGCCCGACATCGCCGAGGGCATTGCCCAGGTCGAACTGGTGGCCTGGCACGTCAAGCCCGGT
>JAAPAA010000091.1 GCA_012274165.1 Thiobacillaceae bacterium | reverse complement strand
GGCGCTGCCTGAACCACGGCCGCTTGCGCCTTGGGCAGGCGAATGCCGGCAATCGCGCTGAAAACCTCGCTGGATTTGCCCGCCAACAAGAAGGAGTAGAGGAAGTAAATGGCCGCCAGCAGCAGCAACGTCGTCCCTGCCGCAACCCACATCGGCAGGAAGCCCCACGTGGCCTTGCCGTCGGACTTGGCGCCTTGCCAGTGCTGGGACAGTGCTCTGGGAAACTCCCCGCGCGCCCCGTGAATGATTTCCACCAAGCGCCTGCGCAGGGTATCGAGCTGGGTGCGGCCGTTGTCCACCACACCGAAACGACCCTCAAAGCCCAGCGCAATGCACACGGCCATCATCTCAATCAGGTCAATGTACTTCTTGGGATCTTGCACCAGGCGGGCAAGTACCTGGAAAAACTTTTCCCCGCCCCAGGTTTCGTTGTGAAACGTCACCAGCAAGCTGTGGCGCGACCAGGCGCCGCCGCCGCCCCACGGGGTCTTCGCCGCGGTTTCATCCAGGGCCGTGCACAGCGCATAACGAGCACCGATCACCGTTTCGGGCGGAACCATTACCTCGCGCGCACGCCGCTCAAAAAGCTGGACCTGCTCCACCAGGTAGTTGCGCAGTTGGCCGGGGTCCGGGTGCTGGGCCATCACGCGAATCTGGGGTATCAGATTGAGCAGTGGATTGGCTGCCACCGCCAGAGGGTTGGAGCCGCTTCGAATCTCCGGCAAGTCAGCGGCGAGGACGGGGCCCGAAAGAACCGATGACAGCGGCTTACCCGCAGCCGCGGCGGCGGGCGGCGGCGGCGGAGCCGCCTGCGCCGCAAACACTGCAAATGGGTCGAGGTTGGGCGGTGGGTTGGCCGGCGTGCTCATGTCCGTATCGCCCAGAATTCAAGTTTCAGGCCGGGAAAATCTCCAGCGACGTGAATGGCCAGGCCGCCCGAGCGCTCCAGGCCGCGCCAAAACTCGCTGCTGGTGTCCAGCTCGAAGTAGTTGTTTCCGGCGTGGTACGGGATTTGTCGTGGGGCAACCGGGAGGGGACGCAGCCCCACACCGGGCAGGTGCAGGTTGACCAGGTCGCGAATTCTTTCGACCGGGCCGATCTTGACCTGTGAGGGAAATTGTTTGCGCACCTGCTCGCCGGGCAAGTCGGCTGCCACAGCCAACACGAACGTCGCGGTCTTGATGAGGTCGGGATTTGCAATCACGGCGACGCGAACGCCATAGGCACGCTCCAACAGCTCGATCTGGAAGGCGTTTTGCTCCAACACCATGGACAAGGAGTGGCGCAAGTCGGCCATCAAAGGAAGAAAGCACGCTGCCAGGTCGTCGTGGTTGTAGGCCGGGTAGTCGCCAGGCCTGCGCGCCTGGTTCGTGAAGGTTGTGATATCGCCCGCCAGCGCCAGCAGATCCGCATAAAGCCGCTCGGGATGCAGGGTTCGCAGCTTGGAAAGGTGAACCACCACCGGCTCATAGCGGTTCACCAATTGCAGCATCAGAAAGTCGGCCACCTCGGACACGCCGCCGCGCCCCGGTGCCGACAAGCGCCCGGCCAGGGCTTCTCCGCGGTGGTGCAGCAGCCCCGCCAACTCGCGCAAGAACCCCGAGAGTACGCCGCTTTCGTGGGCCACCACGATGGGAGGAATGTGGTTTTCGTCCAATGACACCGACAGATCGTTGCGTCGCTCCGTCACCCGGCACACGCTCACCGCCATCCAACCCTCGGGCACCTCGTCTTCTGCCAGCAAGCGCAGGCGCAAATCCGCGGTTTGAATGGGCGCGGGATCACCGCCGACGGAATTTTGATCGGGTGCGTCTTCGTCTTGCACCCGGTAGCGGGCCAGGGAGCGCGCATCGTCGTCAAAGGAGACTTCTTCACTGCCGGTGCGAAACACCGGTAAGCACAGCATGATGCGCTTGGCCTTCACATTCTCGGAAATGTTCACGACGCTGGGTGGGTCGTTGACTTGCGGAAACGAAAACACGGTGCCATCGGGCATGACGCCACTGGCGCTGGACAGAGCCACCTTGCCGATCGCCAGGCTGGCGGCATCCAGCACCAATGAATGAAAACCCCAGAAATGCCCCTGCGCGCTCAACAGCAACTGATGCTGTGCAAATTCCTGGTAACGCTGCGCCTGTTGAAAGTGCTGGGGGCGAAGAAACATTCCCTCCGACCACACCACACGACTGCGATCACTCATCTTGTCTCCCAAAGACGATCAATTGGACGCTAAAACGCTTGAATGACTTGCGCATTGTGTTCAACCGCCTTCTTGTAGTTTTCAACTTTCTTCTTCAGGTCTGCAAATGCTTTTGTGTAGCGGGTCATGGCATCCACAATCTGCGCCACTCCCTTCACAACTGTTCCGGCCAAAGTCAAGACATTGCCGTCCGACGCTGCATCGACGCCGTCGCCCAAAGTGTCGACGGCGTCGGACAAGTCGGACTTGACCTGCTCGACCATATCCTTCACTTCCTGGTAGTCCTTGAGCGCCTGGTTGACCGTGGCGACATCCTCATTCAGCAGTTGCGACGCCTTGTTCATCTTTTCGGTGGCCTGATCGACGAACGATTTGGTGTCTTCGATGGTCTTGGCCAGAGCATCAGTAACTGCCATGTCAAACCTTTCCTGCGACCGTGCCGCCTGTCAGTTCCATTCCCGTCAGCGTCTTATATGTCTGTGCAAGGGCTTTCTGGAGCGCTTCACCCGCCGCCAGCCACCGCTGCTGCACGATCGCGGCCGCCTGCGCAAACTCCTTGGGATGCAGACACAACAACATGCAGTTCGCAGCCGTGCTGCGGTCCGGTGCGGTTTGCACGCGCTGCAGTACACGTGCCATGGGCACATCTTTGGCGGGGGCTCGCAAACGCACCAGCGTTCGGCACAGTAACTCTTCGCGGGCCGGATCTTCCGTCGCAGCGAGCATCTGCGCAATACTATTTGCGGCAAGCCGCGCGGTTTCGCCCAATTGGCCCAGGGCATCCAGCGCAGCGTTGGACGCTTCGTGGTTGGTCGCATCACCTGCCACTTGCACCAGGGCGTCAACCGCGGCGCCCCGCGGGTTCAAGCGTGCCAACGAGGCATAGCCCGCTATTCCCGCTGGAACCAGTGGCGCACCTGCAAGCGAACGCATCACGAACGCTTCTATCTTACCGTGCGATGCCTTGTCATCCCCTGCACTCTCGACCAACGCATGCAGCGCCTCGACGGTCCAACGCGCCGGGTCCGTGGCCGCCACGTGGCGCGCTATCGCGCCTGCGGCGCTCTGGGCAAACGGACTGAAAGCCAGCAACGCCACTTTGCGTGCGGTGCCGTCCGCATCGAGCAACATGGAACACAGAGGGTCCTGCGCAGCCGCTGGCAAGCAGCCCAAGCGGAAAAGCGCATGGGCGGCCGCGATGCGAACGGGCATGTCGCGGGTTTGGGCCGTAAAGGTGACCAGGCAGCCCTGCACCGCTTGTGTTGCAGATGGCGGAGGCAAGCTTCCCAGGGCCGTGGCGGCAAGTTGCGATGCCAGTGTGTCACTCTGGCTCAGTTGCGCACATGTGACCAAAGCGTCCACGCAGCGGGCAATCGGCGCCCCCTGTTGAACCGACATGCCAAGGGCCACGGTCCGAACGATGGCATCCTCAGACAGCAGGTGGCGCTCCAAAACATCGACCGGCCACAGTGCAATTCCACTGACTGGAGCGGGCGCCCGTGCTGAGGAAGTGGTGTCGGCCATGACGGACATCAGAACAGGTTGCCCACACCCGGCGTGTAGGTGGCGCTGACTATGGACGGCGTCACGATGACCCCCGCGACATTGAGCATGCCCACCACGTTGACGATGCCCACCAGGTTGATCGTCGCTGCGGTGACGGTGACGGTGGCACCGGTGACAGTGATGGCCGTACCGCCCGTGATGGCCACGCCAAGCCCAGCCGTGACAGTCACGGCGCCGCCCGCCGTCAACGTACTGGCGGCTCCGACGGTCGTCGATTGCGCGCCGCCCACACTGGTGGTCTGAGCGGCCCCGACAGAGGTCGAGTCGGAGCCGACGACCGTGGTGCTGCGCTCGCCGCCGACTGTCAACGATTGCATCCCGACGACGTCAGTTTCGTCCGTGGCCAATACCTTGGCTTTGCGCATGGTGCATTGCTCGGAGTAGGTCACAGGCGTCATCACGCTGTAGTTCCCCGCCGAGAAGTGAGTCGTCTTTCCGGTGGATGTCACCACTTCCTTCCCGATGATGACGGACTTGCGGCCGCCCTGGATGAAATTGAGCTGCAGGCCACCAATATTGTTCTTCTCGTCGCCGGAGACCGTGGACGTGTGTTTTCCGCCAATGCTTTCCCGATGGTCGGACCCCGTCTTTTCCTTCAGCACATCGCCTACGCTTTGGGTCCTGCTGCCACCGACCATGTTGCTCTGATCGCCCCCTACGCTAACGGCTTGGCTTCCGCCAATGGCCACCGCCTGATTGGCCTGTACCTGCACCGTCTGGTTCGCGCCGACAACCAGCCTGTCGTCATTCACGACAAAGCGGCTGTTGTCATGGCCAATCCGCGTATTGCGGTCGTTCCCCACCACGCGCGATTCGTTGGCCTCCACCACGGAATCCAGGTTGCGCTGGGCATGCAGATAGATCTGCTCCTTGCCCTTGCTGTCTTCCATGCGAATTTCATTGAAATCCGTCGGACCGCCTCCCTTCGTCGACCGGGATTTGATGCCGCTGGCGGTCTTGTTGTCGGGCAAACCGTAAGGCGGCATCTGGTCCGCGTTGTAAACCCGGCCCGTGATCATCGGGTAGTCCGGATCGCCGCCGATAAAATCCACGACGACCTCCTGCCCGATCCGCGGGATATGGACGAAGCCCCATTTTTCGCCTGCCCACGGATGGCTGACCCGAATCCAGCAGCTGCTGTTTTCGTTCTTCGTCCCGTACCGGTCCCAGAAGAACTGCACCTTCACACGGCCATACTTGTCCGTGTAGATTTCTTCGCCCGCGGGGCCCACCACGACGGCTGTCTGGGGGCCGTGGGTCAGCGGCTTGGGCGTGATCTGCTGCGGCCTGTAAGGCAGCACCGTGGGGTGCGACGTGACCAGGATCTCCCAGATCGAATCACCGGCACCGCTGCCGTCGCTCATTCGGGAGTTGTCCTTGAAATAGTAATTGACCGCCAGCGCCAGATATTCGCGGTTCTGATCAGCACGGGGGCAACGCTCCAGGTTGAACAAATAGCCGGGCGCCATGGTTCGCACGCTGGTCTCCCCTAGCGTACGCTCATGCTGGGCTTCCAGTGACTCCAGTCGAACACCGGTATACGTCTCCCCATCGCCGTACTTCACATATCCGCCGGGCCACATGTACCGCTCCCATGCATCGTGCGTGTGGCCCAACGGATTCTTGCGCTTGGTCTTCAGGTCGCCGCGGGGATTCTCGAAGTCGTAATCATCGGTAATGTATTCGCCTGAATTGACCTCTTCCAGAACGCCCCAGCTCCTGAAATGCTCTTCATCGGCAACCTTCACGTCGCCCGGCGCATAGAACTTGATCGTAGGCTTTCCGGGCACCGGCGAATGGCAGCTCGTGTCGTCCGCCAGGACCAACGTGTGACTGCCTTCCTGGTGCTCGAAATAGAAATAAATCCCCTCATGCTCCATCAACCGCATGACGAAATTCAAATCGGTTTCCTGATACTGAACGCAGTAGTCCCATTCCCTGTATTTCTTCTTGAGTTTCGGCAATAGGGCAAAGCCGTACTTGCCCAGCACTTCCGAAATGATGTCCGGCACCTTCTTGAACTGAAAGATCTTGCAGTCGCTGCGCCTGCCTGCAAGCCACAACCATGGGCGTACCTTGGCCGTGTACAGCAGATGCTCGCCCTCGCGCCCCCCGCTGCCAAACCGGGTGCATATTCCATTGAAATAGCGCTCGCCGCCACCGCCTTCTGTTTCAACCTTGAGCGTGATGTCCTTTCCCAGCATCGCCTTGGCGCTCAATCCGGACTGCTTGCTGTGGAACGTGATGTCGAACTCGAACAGGCTCGATATCGCCTCGGTTCCCCGCATTTCACGGAACCACAAGGCCTCGCCCAGGGGCGTCGTTGCATCGACAAGACGTTCCATTTGCGATGGTCCTCAGCTAAGGTTTCGTTTATCAGCCGATTTCATAGGAAAAATCGCCATCCCTTACATCGATTGTCACCTTGCTCAGGGGCTGCATGGTCATCGTCCGCTTCAGGTATTCCTCGGAAATACGGGGAAGAATTGTGTTCGTGAGAATGGCATCGATCATTCGCCCTCCACTTTCGACTTCAGTGCAGCGTGAAGCGATGAGCTTGACCACCTCCTCTGAATAATCGAATTGCGCCTTGTGATTTTCCGCGACTCGCTTCTTGATGCGATTTAGTTGGAGGCGAATGATGTTGCCCAGCATCTCATCGGTCAATGGGTAGTAGGGAATCACCTGCAAACGGCCTAGCAATGCGGCGGGAAATACCTTCAGCAAGGGCTCGCGCAGGGCTTTGGCAATTTGCTCAGGCTCGGGCATAAGCTCCGGGTCGCGGGCCATGCTCATGATCAATTCACTCCCAACGTTGCTGGTGAGAATGATCACGGTGTTCTTGAAGTCGATCAAACGGCCTTCGCCATCCTCCATAAGGCCCTTGTCAAACACCTGGAAGAATATTTCGTGGACATCACTGTGGGCTTTTTCGATCTCATCCAGCAGCACCACGCTGTAGGGCTTGCGCCGCACTGCCTCGGTCAACACGCCGCCCTCCCCATAACCAACATAACCCGGAGGGGCGCCCTTGAGCGTCGAGACGGTGTGCGCCTCCTGGAACTCACTCATATTGATGGTGATCATATTTTGCTCACCACCATAAAGCGTCTCGGCCAAAGTCAGCGCGGTCTCGGTCTTGCCGACACCCGAGGGGCCAACCAGCATGAACACACCAATGGGCTTGTTCGGGTTATCCAGGCGGGCGCGGCTGGTTTGAATCCGCTTGGCGATCATGTCCAGTCCATGTCGCTGGCCGATCACCCGCTGATTGAGCGTCTCTGCAATCTTCAGAATTGCCTCCACCTCATTCTTGACCATGCGACCTACCGGAATTCCCGTCCAGTCCGCCACAACTGAAGCCACCGCCTGGGCGTCGACTGCCGGGAGGATCAACGGCCGCTCGCCCTGCATCTGGGTCAATGTGCCCTGCAACTCATGGAGCTCTCTCATCATGGCGGCGCGGGCTGCGTCGTCTAACGCTGTAGCGATATCTACCTGCTCGTCGCCACTACCCCGCAATTTGTCGCGCAACGCAAGAACCTGCGCCACCAAGGCCTTTTCGCCTGACCAGCGAGATTCGAGCGACGTCAGGTTGGTTGCGGCGGCCGTGCGCTTGGCCGTGGCCTCCGCAAGCCGTTCACCGATCTCGATGCCGACAGCCAGTTCCCGCTGGATGATTCCAATCTCCACATCCAGCATTTCGATCCCGCGCTGAACGTCTTCTACCTCCGGCGGCGTGGCGTGTTGACTCACGGCCACGCGGGCACAGCTGGTATCCAGCAGGCTCACGGCCTTGTCAGGCAATTGGCGGGCGGGTATGTAACGGTGCGAGAGATTGACTGCCGCGGCAATGGCTTCGTCCAGGAGCAGCACCTTGTGGTGCTTTTCCAGTACCGCTGCCGCACCGCGCAGCATTGCAACGGTTTTGGCCTCATCGGGCTCGAGTATTTGGACGACCTGAAAGCGGCGCGTGAGTGCCGGGTCCTTTTCGATGTATTTCTTGTATTCGGCCCAAGTGGTGGCGCCGATGGTGCGCAGGGTTCCACGCGCAAGTGCGGGCTTGAGCAAGTTGGCGGCATCGCCCGTTCCGGCAGCGCCGCCCGCCCCTACCAGGGTGTGCACTTCGTCCACGAACAGGATGACGGGTTTGGGGCTGGCCTGTACCTCGTCGATCACCTGGCGCAGCCGTTGCTCGAACTCGCCCTTCATGCTGGCGCCTGCCTGCAGCAGGCCGACATCAAGCGCCAGCAAGGACACCTCCTTCAACTGGGGCGGCACGTCCCCCCTGGCGAGACGTAGCGCAAACCCCTCGACCACAGCGGTCTTGCCGACACCCGCCTCGCCCGTCAGTATCGGGTTGTTCTGCCGCCGGCGCAACAGGATGTCCACGATCTGGCGAATCTCTTCGTCGCGCCCGGTGACCGGATCGATTTCACCATTGCGGGCCTTTTCCGTCAGGTCGACCGCGTACTTCTTCAGTGCTTCCTGCTTGCCCATATGCGCCGGTGCCATGGCGCCGCTGGCCTCGCCCGGTTCGCCGCCCAGGCCTGTGCCATCGCTGGCAGTCAACTCGGATTCAGGCGACCCCTTCACAATGTCGGCCAGCTTGTCAGACAGCGCATCGACACCCAGCTTTTCAAACTCGCGCGAGATGCCATACAGGATGTTGCGCAACCCGAAGGTCTTTACCAGGCCCACCATAATGTAGGCGCTGCGCACCTGGTGGTCGCCGTATTTCAGCGTGCCATAGACCCAGGCGCGCTCGACTGCGTTCTCGATATGCTCCGACAGGTCTGAAATCGCGGTGGCGCCACGGGGTAGCTTGTCCAGCGCGCGGGTCAGGTCGGCCGCCAGCTTGGCGGCGTCCACATCGAAATGGCGCACTATGCGATGCAGGTCACTGTCGTTGGTACTCAGGATTTGCTGAAGCCAGTGGACGAGCTCCACATAAGGATTGCCGCGCATCTTGCAAAAGACGGTGGCACCCTCGATGGCTTTGTACAGCAAAGGGTTGAGCTTCCCAAATAATGCAACTCGGCTGATTTCAGACATGAGGGTCTTTCGGAGTGTCGGGGCTGCGACCGACCGTGTGCGTGCGGCTCAACCGCTCCATATCCAGCAGCAGGTCGTCAGCATCGCGCGTTCGGCGATGCGACGGCATGCCGAGCCAACTGGTCCAGCCAAGTTGCCCGTACGCACCCAACCGGGTTGAAGGTACTTCGTCGCGTTTGAGGACGAGACGGGCATCCCACGCCAATTCGACGCCCAGGTAATTGCGAACCCAATCGCGCACCTGGAAGAAGCGCACCCCACCTGGCAGATACCGCTCGAATTCGTGCAGCGTCATGCTGCCTAGCCGTAGACGAAACTTGTGTTGGACATCCGGCACTTTAGCGCCGACTATTGCACCCTGCCCCAGCCGCGAAGAAGCGGCACCCACCTCGATCTGGTGCCTGGACTTGGCTCCGGCCAAGGCAACGGATATCAAGCGGGTCCGTTCGTCCCCAGACAGGGTCAACCACTGCATGCAATACTCCTGAACCGCAACGGGTACCCGCAACAATGCCGCCAAAGGCCGTAACAGCCCTTCCGCGTTGCGGGTTTGGCGCGCCAGGTGCCCCGCATGATGCAACTTCAAATGATCCGGGACGGTATCGCGGTCCTTCAACGATGCTTGACCCAGGCCGACCAGGCTCGCGGCGTAGCGGCCGAACGCGTCGCGTTCCGGCCGATCCAGGCTGGTCACAGCCTGGCAATCGGCCCAGGCGCGGTAGAACAGCAGGATCATCCGGTGCTGAAAAATATCGCAGAAGCGTGCAATGGTTTCATCCTTGCCATGCAGAATGCGCTCTTGCACATACTCCGTCAGGTGCTGAGGCAGCGCTCCATTGGGGCCGAAGAGGCCGAAGTGGTGCACGGAAAGCCGGCCGAGCCCATAGGCCGCCACGCCCGGCCGGTATTGGTGCAGCGCCCCCGGCGGGAACACGAGCGACGGGTGCTGCGTCAGACGTATTGGCTCGTCGCGAGGACGCGCCGCGCGCCCTAATGGCACCGCGCCTGTGATCGCCGCATCGACGTGACGCAAGGCATGGTAGAAATCGAATTGGCTGGCGTCGGCTTCCAGGGCCGCGAACAGCCGCTCCAACCGCGCCGGCGGCGGTGTTGCCGCGGGTTCTCTGGCCTGGTTCGTCACACCGTGGGGCGCCGTCCGACGCGCGGGTGCCAATGGCCAATCTGACCGCGCTGCGTGCTGCGCAAGACAAATTCGGTAAATGAGTTCAAACTCACGTGGCGGGCAAAAAATTGCTCCAGCACAGCGCCAAGCAGCCAGGGGCTGACACCAGCCAGAGGGATCTCGTCGACCATGAGATCGAGGTGAACACCGCGGCCAAAGACAATGGGCCCGCGCCCCGGAACCCGCCGGTTCACCTCGTTGACGGTAAGCTTCTGGATCGCCGCAATTTGCGCATCCGCGCCTGCGGCGCCCAAACGCGCGTACAGGCCTAGCAGGTCGCGCAAGGCGGCCGCGCCCTGTTCCGGGTCCGCGTCGGTGAGCGTGAGGTAGTTGAGGCTGAGGTGAGAGATCAAACGCCAGGTGATCTCCCGCTCAGCGAGTGCCGGCGTGGGCCGGGTCGGCCCGGCGACAAACCGTATGCTTTCAACGGGGGCAGAAGCTTGCAGCGTCAGATCCGAGCCTGCATTGCCGCTGGGCGCGAGCAGCGACAGATCCCGGTTGGTGCACAAGGCCTCCACGGTAACCTGCCTCAATTCAGCGGAGTACGGTGCTTCGTTGGCATCGACCAGCGACAGGAAGCACTCGCTGCCAACGTAGCCGGTTCGCGGGCCGTGGCGACGAGACTTTTCGGACAAGAGCCGAGGCTCACGGCGCACGGAAAAATAGGTACCGGAGCCACGCCTGTCGGTGTCGGCAGCCGCGTAGAACGGCTGGAACACGATTTCACGATCGGAGTCGGTTTGATGGCCGGTCACCCGGTTGATACTGTGGATCTCGAAATCCAGTGGGCGGCCGCGATCGACAACCGCGTGGTATTCAAATCGGTTCGCGGTGATGTGAATACGGTCGGACGTACGGGAAAACAGGTTCACGACCGGGGCGCAGTGCAGCAAGAGCTTGCTGGCGTCCACCACTGCCTCGAGCGCGACGTTGCCGGCCTTGAGCAGCACGACGACTTCGAAGCGGGTGCCCGCGATTTGCGGCAAAGCACGCTGCAAGCCATTAATGGAAAAGAAACGGTAGCGCTCCGGGAACGCAAAGTACTCGTGCAACAGGCGGTAGCCGTCGAACGCGCGGGAATCCAGCGGCAGCATGGCCTGGTCGCTTGCAAAGCCCTCGCACACCAGGGCATCGGACTGAAAAGGAACCAATTCCCCGACCGGCAGGCTGCCCGCGTGGACCAGCACGCCCAGGCACTGGGTGTGAATGAGTTCTTGCAGTTTCGAGGCCACATCCGTCGCACCGTCGATGAAAAGCGGCAGCGAATCCAGCTTGAGCGCAGAGACCTCGACCTGTCCCGTCGTTTCAAACGTGAGCCGGAGGGCCCCGCGAACCGGCTCTCCCCAGCGAAACCGCGTCACAGGCAAGTCCGGCGGGGCTGCGGTGAGGCGCGCCTCGGCCAGACGGAGCGGCCACAGCGTGAGGTCGTGAGCAGTTCTGAATTCGCACGCCGTTTGTTCATGGGCCGACAAATGCCCACGCAAACGCGAATGGCGCGGCAGCAGGTGCCCATCCGGTGATCCGCCTTCGGATCTTGACGGTTCAAAGCGTGCAATGCCCATTGCCGGGGTCGGAGCCGAATAGCCCGGATAGACGAGATCCAGCAAACGCTGGGAGAAGCGCGGGAACTCCGCGTCCATCTTCAGCTGAACTCGGGCCGACATGAATGCAAAGCCTTCAAGCAGCCGTTCTACGTAAGGATCGGCCACCTCGATGCCGCGCATACCCAGCCGTCCGGCCACTTTGGGAAACTGCTCCGCGAATTCACCCCCCTGCTCGCGCACGTAGGCGAGTTCGCGGTTGTAGTAGTCGAGGAACCTGGGATCCATCTCAACTGAGCCCTGTGCTGAACTGATCGGTCAATCTCACGTAGCCGGTTTCCAGGTCAATCTCGGACCGGAGCAACAACTCGACAGGGAAGGGCACGGACCACAACTCACCATGCAACTCGAATTGCAGCAGGTTGTGATGACCGAGCATGTCCGTCGGCGTCAAGGCCTTGACGGTGAGGGAGTCGGGGAGGATTCGAGGTTCGAAGGCAAGGATCGCTATCCGGATCTGGTCTTCAAGGTCGCGCCAATCCACGCCCGAGAAGTTCTTGCCTGACAAGACGGGAATGCCGAAATTCACGACAGACTTGCGCACCTCCGGGTAATGAGTCAGCTGATCGCTGGTGTGGTGCGAGGTCGTGTTCAAGAGCCAGGTCAGATCGCGCAGAACGGTGCGCTTTAGCCGCGCTTTCGACACGAACGCATTCTGTGAAGTCTCCGTGCGTTGTCCCGGCTCGTCATCCGTCAACCGGTCCAATAACGCCGGTTGAAGGCGATCTCCTTCGGAACGACTGCTGGTCACGTCATCCATTTGGAGCAGCTGGGGTGATTAACTGGACGGAACACCGCCACGGGACGACATCGAGATGAGGCGGGTGTCGCAGATGGGATGCTCTCCAACGTCGCTCATCCAAACGCGTTGCCCCACGCCGAACCAGGAATCCGCCGCGTGTTCGAGCCAACGCGTCGCGCGGCTTTGTTTCAGCTGGTCTTCATTGTCGAGCATCAGCTGCGCCGCCTCCGGGTAGCGTGTCGGAATCAGAGCTGGTACACGGCCTTCATTGGGTAGCAGCAATTCAGCCGGCGACCAAACCAGGTCTCTCATGTCGACCGGCAAGTCAATCTGCATGCCGGAACAGGATTCAAACGGCAGCCAGTAGTACTGTCCGTTAGTGATCACCTCGCATACCGGCCCCAGCCGCGCGTCGCCGTCCATCAACCACTCGCACGAGACACCATCCACCGAGCAGGCCGTCGGCTCGGCCTCGTCCATCGCCTGCGCACGTATCGCGGCAGCGGCTGATGTCTGGCCAGATGCGTCGTGCTGCAAAGCCTCTATCAGCGATCCGATCCATCGAGGTGGTTTGCCCATGACCTGCGGTCTGCGTTTGCCTGCGAAAACTTCAGTCCGAAACATCTCACATGCAATGGCTTCGCGATACATCTGGGCCATCGGCAGGGCCTTGGTGTCCAGCTGCGCACACAGCTGCAATTGCTCCAGCGCGCGCTGCCAGTGCCCCATCACGCAAAGCAGCTGGAACAGATGGACTCGAAGCTTCGCCGAACTCGCGTCGCGCTTGATCTGTGACTGAAGATCGTGAAGCTGCGACGCGAGCGGTTCCATTGGGAATTCCTTGAAGAAAGAGTGCCCTACTGGTTCGCCTTCTGATCCCAGACGGATTCGGTGGAACTGCCCTTGCCGCCGTCCTTGGTCTGTTCCCAGTATTGCGTCTTGATCTTGGCGAAATTCAGCGAGACCGATACATGGGGAATCTGGTTCTCGGTGCCGCTCATACTCACGCTGCTCACTACCGCATCGGACAAAGTTATCTCCAAATAAACCCAGCTGCTCCCTTTGCCGTCCATCTTGGTCGCGTTGAACTTGACGGTTGGGTAAGACTTGTGTGTTGCACAACCCTTTATGAGATTAGGTATCGCTTTCTCGAGTTGACACGTGAATGTGAAATCCTGGTAGTGGACCGAGCCAACCCCCGCACCGCCGCCGTAACTTGACGAGCCCGCGGACGAAAGCCCCTCCCCATACGAACTGACGTCGATCCACCCCTTGTGGTTTTCCTCTGCGCACTCACCCGTGATGCCTTCGACTTGCAGAAATAGATTTCCGGCCATGACCTGCTCCTAGATGTTGACGACACTGCTACCGAATGAGCCCCTTGTGTTCAGGGGAACGAAGTGAACGAGGCGTCGGACCGCCTCAGATTTGAGAACCAGAACTGCCTATTTCGAGGCAGCCTTTGTTGACGGAAGCCTGGATACCAGCCGCAACGAAACGGTAAGACCTTCAAGCTGGTAGTGCGGGCGCAGGAAGAATTTGGAGGTGTAATAGCCGGGATTGCCTTCCACTTCCTCGACGATCACCTCGGCGGCAGCCAGCGGCTTGCGAGCCTTGGTTTCCTGGGTGGAGCTGGCAGGGTCCCCATCGACGTAGTTCAGGATCCATTCGTTCAGCCATTTCTGCATGTCCTGCCGCTCGCGGAAGGAACCGATCTTGTCGCGCACGATGCACTTCAGGTAGTGGGCGAAGCGGCAACAGGCGAACATGTACGGCAGCCGCGCGGCCAGGTTGGCATTGGCGGTGGCGTCCGGATCGTAGTACTCCACCGGTTTGCTCAGGGATTGCGCGCCGATGAAAGCGGCGATATCGGTGTTCTTTCGATGCACCAGTGGCATGAACCCATTTTTCGCCAGCTCCGCCTCCCGTCGATCACTGATGGCAATCTCGGTAGGGCACTTGAGATCCACCCCTCCATCGTCCGACGGGAACGTGTGCGCGGGAAGGTCCAGCACCACGCCGCCGGACTCAACGCCGCGAATCGACGTACACCAGCCGAATTCCTTGAAGGATCGATTGATGTTGGCCGCCATCGCAAAAGCCGAGTTCGACCATGTGTATTTCGCGTGGGTGCCGCCCTCGGTGTCTTCTTCGAACGCAAACTCATCGACCGGATTTGTCTTGGCGCCATAGGGCATGCGCGACAAGTAGCGCGGCATGGCCAGGCCGACATACTTCGAGTCGTCTGAATCGCGCAGGCCATTCCAGGCGGCATACTCGGTGTTCGAGAATATCTTGGTCAGGTCGCGCGGATTGGACAACTCCTGCCAGGAGGTCATCTGCATCAGGTTTGGCGACGCGCCGGCAATGAACGGCGCGTGCGCGGCCGCGGCGACGCGCGCCATTTCACCCAATAGCTCGACATCCGGTGCAGTGTGATCGAAGAAGTAATCGCCGACCAGGCAGCCGTAGGGCTCGCCTCCGAACTGGCCATACTCTTCTTCATACAGTTTCTTGAAGATAGGGCTTTGGTCCCAGCCGGTGCCCTTGTACCTGCGCATCGTTTTACGCAGTTCGTTCTTGGGAATGTTCAACACCCGGATCTTGAGCATTTCATCCGGGTCGGAGTTATCGACCAGGTACTTCAACCCGCGCCACGTGCCTTCCAGTTTCTGGAAATCTTCGTGGTGAAGAATCAGATTCATCTGCTCGGAGAGCTTCTTGTCGATTGCCGCAATGAGCGCCTCGATCGTGCGGTAAGCGTCGGTTGAAATCGTCTTGCTATGCATCAGTGCTTGCTGCGCGAGCGTCTGCACAGCTGATTCAATAGCGCCTCGGGCTTCGTCGGTCTTTGGCTTGAATTCCTTGTTGAGAAGCGAGGCAAACTCTTGCCCCTGGAATTCGACTTGCGCCAGTTGCGATGCTGATTGGGCTTCGGTTGCCATTTCTCTTTCCTCCTTAGTGCGCGCCAGAGGCGGGATCGGCCGGCTTGGCCGACGCGGACAGCGTGGTCATCAATGCAGGGTCCTGCAGGACTTTGGCCAGCAACTCTTCTGCGCCCGATTTGCCGTCCATATAGGACAGCAGGTTGTGTAACTGGGTTCGGGCTTCCAGCAATTGATTGAGTGCACCAACCTTCTTTGCCACGCTTGCAGGAGAAAAATCGTCCATGCTTTCGAAACTCACGTCGACCGAAACATAGCCCTCGCCAGTGAGCGTATTGGGCACGGTGAAGGCGGCACGAGGCTTGACGGCCTTCATTCGGGCATCGAAGTTGTCGAAATCGATCTGAACGAATTTGCGATCCGCAATGTCCGGCAAGGGAACTTCAGACTTGCCGGACAAGTCCGCCATCACCCCCATTACAAAGGGGATTTGAATCTTCTTTTCAGATCCGTAGACCTCGACGTCATACTCGATCTGTACGCGCGGGGCCCGATTCTTGGCAATCCATTTCTGGCCGCTCTTCTTTGCTGACATGGTTCAGTTCCCTTCTAAAGAAAGTTCCGAAACGAAGAGCGAGTAATGTCACTCGTCTCCAACTTTTACGCCAGTAACAATTTGTATCTGCTGCATAGAATCCGGAGACAGCTCCTTCACGATCTCAATGAAATCCATGCCCAGCATCCGCTCGGCCCTGCGCGCAAACAATGAAGCGGGGTTACTTGGTTCATGCTGCTCGAGGTACGCGCAAACACGTTGCAGCGCGCGACGCACATCCTCGCGCGATCTGACATCACCCACCGCAGCGC
>JAAPAA010000090.1 GCA_012274165.1 Thiobacillaceae bacterium | reverse complement strand
TGATTTTGGCTGGTTGTGCCAGCTCGGTTGGGCTACAGGGCACAGCGGCGATCAAGTCTGCGCTGGAATCGCCTGCCGCAGCGCCCGCAGCCACAACGCCGCCTGTTGCGGTGCAGCAGGCCGTGATGGACGCTGTGCGCGACAAGCCTGTTGTGGCCAAGCCAGTCAGCACCGAACCGCGCTTTAACTTGACCGTGAACGATGCCAAAGCGTCCGAAGTGTTCATGGGGATGGTGACAGGCACGCCTTACAGCATGCTGGTTCACCCGGATGTGACCGGTACCTTGACGCTCAATCTGAAAAACGTGACGGTCCCCGAAGCCATGGAAGCCATTCGCGCGCTGTATGGCTATGAATACGAAGTCCAGGGCAAGCGCATCATCGTGCCGTCGCCTGCGGTGCAGGCACGCGTGTATCACTTGAATGCCCTGGCGATGCAGCGCAAAGGCAAATCGGACACGCGCGTGGTGTCCGGCTCAGTCAGCCTGAACAATGGCAGTGGAGGGGGCGGGGGAGGAGATGGGCCTGCCAGCGCGTCCAAATCGCTTGAAACCACCAGCATACAAACGACGAGCGACTCGAAATTCTGGGAGGAAATCACGGCTGCCCTGAATGCACTGGTTGGCGAAACGGGCAGCGTGGTGGTCAGTCCGCAGTCCGGCATCGTGGTCGTGAAAGCGACGCCCGCCAGCCTGCATGTGGTGGAAAAGTATTTGCGCGCGTCCGAACTGGTGAGCGCCCGCCAGATCATGCTGGAAGCCAAGATCATGGAGGTGGACCTCAACGATGGCTACCAGTCCGGCATCAACTGGGTGACCCTGCAAGGCTCGCAGTACCGGGCAGCATCCGGGGCAAACCCAAGCAACCTCAACATTGATCGATCGATCACCGGGTCGCTTGGCGAGATACTGGCCTCCACGTTGCCCGTTGCAACCAACGCCACCAAGGGTCTGTTCAGTATGGCCTTCAATGATGGAGACTTTGCCGCGATCATCAATCTGGTCAAGAGCCAGGGCGCGGTGCATGTGTTGTCCAGCCCACGCATCGCTTCCATCAACAACCAGCAAGCCGTGCTCAAGGTGGGAACGGATGATTTCTTCGTGACAGAAGTCACCGGCGGTACGCCAGGCACGGCGACGACCGCGTCAACCGCACCCAGCGTGGTGGTGCAGCCTTTCTTTTCGGGCGTTGCGCTGGATATCACCCCGCAAATCGATGACAAGGACAACATCACCCTGCATGTCCGTCCTTCGGTCAGCCGGGTCGTCGAAAAATCGCAGACAATCAATCTGGGCACGTTTGGCACGCTGACCCTGCCATTGGCGTCCAGCAGCATTTCCGAAACCGATAGCGTGGTGCGCCTCAAGGACGGCCAGATCGTGGCCATTGGCGGCTTGATGAGCCAGACCTACGATGACAGCAATAACCGGATTCCACTGCTTGGCGATATTCCCTATTTTGGCCAGTTGTTCGGCAATACCAGCCGCAACAGCCGTAAGCGCGAGATGGTAGTGCTGATCAAAACCACGCTGATTCGTGACAAGGAAGACTGGAGCCGCGATCTGGATGAGACCCAGCACCGCTTCAAGACCTACGATCACCCGGAATCCCAGCCCTTCCCCGAATGACCAACTGGTGGGGGCATTTCGGCCTGCGCGAGCCGGCTTTTGGACTGACCCCGGATACCAGCTTCTTTTTCCCCGCGCTGCCGCATCAGGATGCACATGAAACCTTGCTTTATGCCTTGAGCGCGGGCGAAGGCTTCCTGGTGGTTGACGGCGAGGTGGGAACCGGCAAAACCCTGCTGCTGCGCCGCTTGCTGAACAGTCTGCCACCACGCTTGCAGGCGGCATTTGTGCCCAATCCAGGACTCGACCCGCGCGGCTTGTATGCCGCGATCGCAATCGAGTTTGGTTTGCCGGGCGGCGGTGCGAGCGAAGTGTTGCTGCATCGCCTGGAGCGCCACTTCATCCGGCTTGCCCAAAAGGACCAGCAACCCGTGGTGTTGATCGACGAAGCGCAGGCTTTGCCTGCCGACACGCTGGAAGCGGTGCGATTGCTGACCAATCTGGAAACCGAGAAGCGCAAACTGCTCCAGGTCGTGCTGTTTGGCCAGCCCGAATTGATGGCGCGTTTGAGCGAAAAATGCACCCGGCAGATTTTGACCCGGATCAGTTTTCACGCGACCTTGCGCCCGCTCGCGAGAAACGAGGTGGCAGCTTATGTGCAGCACCGTTTGCGGGTAGCAGGCAGCGACCGCCCCGTGTTTAGCCCTTGGGCGATGGTTGCGTTGTGGCGCGCATCCCGGGGGCTGCCACGCCTGGTGAATATCATCGCCGCCAAATCCATGATGCTGGCCTATGGGCAGGGCGCGCAGCACGTTACAAGTAGCCAGGTGATCGTGGCAGCACACGACACGCTGGCTGCCCGTAAGCGCAGTCCCATATCGCTGGTCTGGATGTGGGCGTTGCACGGATTGACGACGGCAATGGCTGCTGTCATGCGTGTATTGAGAGAAGCCCGGAAGGAAAGCGATGAGCATCATTAATAAAATGTTGCGTGAACTGGATGCGCGAGGAGCGGTTGTAATCGATGCGCCCATTGTGCAGGCGCGCCTGCCGGTTAACAAAGGTCATTTGGGCATGCCTGTGGCAGCGGGGTTACTGGTGGCGGTAGCAGGGGGAGTGGGTTACTGGATGTTGATGGGGGCGTCAGACAAACCGATGCCGCCTGCCTCGGTTGCGCCAGTCAGTCAGAATGTGATGCCCGCAATGCGCGTGAACGAGCCGCCGGCGGCAAAGCCCGTGTCGCTGCCACCGAGCGCTGAGCCAGTGGCTGTCGCCGAAGAACACAGGC
>JAAPAA010000009.1 GCA_012274165.1 Thiobacillaceae bacterium | reverse complement strand
GCTCAACGAAGAGCAGGGCGCGCAAAGCCATTTTCTGGACCTGTGCGAGCTGCTTGGGGTACCCAAGCCAGGGAGTGCCTCGGACTACCGGTTTGAAGAGAAGGGGACCGTGATCGGCGGTCACACCGGCTATGCCGACGTGTTCATGCGAAACCACTTCGCGTGGGAAAACAAGGCGCCGGGCAAGAACCTGGATGCGGCGCTCAAGCAGCTTCTGACCTATAGCCTCGCCCTGGACAACCCGCCTCTCCTGGTGGTATGCGACCGGGTCAACATCCGCATCCACACCCAGTTCAACGGGCACCCCAGCGAGACCTATCTGTTCCACCTGGACCAGCTGGACCAGCCGGAAAAGCTGGCCATCCTGCGCCGGCTGTGGA
Organism: Thiobacillaceae bacterium; assembly: GCA_012274165.1. Classification (GTDB taxonomy): domain Bacteria; phylum Pseudomonadota; class Gammaproteobacteria; order Burkholderiales; family Thiobacillaceae; genus Thiobacillus. Next base: position 12,497 of record JAAPAA010000009.1, on the reverse strand, counting down.
CGGATCCGGAGAGCTTCCGCCCGCGCAAGACCACTCGCGACATCACGGACGCCGCGGCTCGCAGCTTCGCCACCTTGGCCGAGCAGCTGCGCAAGCGCAGGAATGACCCGGAGCAGGTCGCCCACTTCCTGACGCAGTGTCTGTTTTGCTTCTTTGCCGAGGACGTGAAGCTGTTGCCAGGCCGCATGTTCGAGCGCCTGGTGAACAACCGGCAGCTGACCGTGGCCATGCTTGTAAAGGGGCTGACGGATTTGTTCATCGCGATGCGCGATGGCGGGTTGTTTGGCTCGGATCACATCCCCTGGTTCAACGGCGGCCTGTTCAAGGACATCGCGGTCCCCAAGCTGGAGATCCTGGATGTGACTGAGCTGCGCAATGCCGCGGCCCTGAATTGGCGCGCCATCGACGTGTCTATCTTCGGAACGCTCTTTGAGCGCGGGCTGGACCCCAGCAAGCGAAGCCAGCTCGGTGCGCATTACACCGACCCGGCGACGATCATGCGCATCATCGACCCGGTAGTGAAGCGGCCGCTGATGAAGATCTGGGAGCAGACTGCGCTGGAGCTCGCCGCTCAGATGGCCAAGAGCACCAAGAAAAACGACAAGTTCCACAAGAGTGCGCAGGCGACGTTCATCCGCTGGCTCGAGCAGCTCAGCGCCTGGCGCGTGCTGGACCCGGCCTGCGGCAGTGGAAACTTCCTGTTCCTCGCGCTGAAGGCGCTCAAGGACATAGAACACAAAAGCCACCTGGACGCCGCCGCCGTGGGCCTGGACCGCCAGCAGGACCTGGTCACTGGTCCCGAGAACGTGCACGGCATCGAAATCAATGAATACGCCGCCGAGCTCGCGCGCGTCACGGTGTGGATCGGGGAGCTGCAATGGCGCAATGAGCACGGCTACGATTTCAAGACCAACCCGGTGCTGGAAAAGTTGGAGCACATTGAGTGCCGGGATGCGCTCATGAGCGTGCAGGAGGATGCTTCTGGGGGGCCAAGCAAGTACGTGGAAGCCCTGTGGCCGAAGGCGAGCGTCGTCGTTGGGAATCCACCGTTCCTGGGGGTCAGCCGAAAGCGCCGCGAACTGGGGCAGGACTACATCCGGGGCCTTGATTCGGTGTTCGCGCCGGGGGTTCCTGGGGGCGCCGACCTGGTTTGCTATTGGTTTGCAAAGGCGCTCAAGGCCATTGAAACGCAGGGACTCGGAGCTGCCGGCCTGGTCGCCACCAACTCCATTCGCGGCGGGGCCAACCGCAAAGTTCTGGATGCCATCGTGCAGCGCAGCACGATCTTCAATGCCTGGAGCGATGAAGCTTGGGTCAACGAGGGAGCGGCCGTGCGGGTGTCGCTGATTAGCTTTGGGCATGGCACCGGTGCCGAACTTAATGGCCTGGCGGTCCCACAGATTTACCCCGACCTGACGGCACCCAGCGCAGCCGGGGACTCCGTCAATCTGGGGAAGGCTCAAACGCTGCCGTCCAACCTGGGGGCCAGCTTTCAGGGCGCTTCGAAAAAAGCGAAGTTCGAGATCGACGCCGAGGTGGCGCGAAACTGGTTGCGCGAGCCCAACCCTCATGGCAGACCGAACAGCGATGTGCTAAAGCCTTGGGCGAACGGTTTCGAACTCAGCCGAGGCCCCCAGCACCAGTGGATCATTGACTTCGGTAACGAGATGTCCGAAAGCCAAGCCGCGTTATATGAGGCGCCATTCGCCTACGTGGTTTCGCATGTCAAACAAGAGCGCATCAAAAAGAGCGAGCCTTCGCTGCGCAATTTCTGGTGGCGTTTTGGTCGACCGCGCGTCGAACTGCGCTTGGAACTATTGCCGCTGCCACGTTTCATTGCGACCGTTGCCCATTCAAAGCACCGGCTGTTTGTCTGGTTGCCCGTCACCACTTCGCCCGACCAGGCGTTGATCACGTTTGCCCGTTCTGACGATACGACATTTGGCCTGCTGCATAGCCGTTTCCATGAGCTTTGGTCCCTTCGCATGGGCACGTCTATCGGCGTCGGCAACGACCCTCGGTACACGCCGACGACCTGCTTTGAAACTTTCCCATTCCCCGCTGGGCTCACTCCAGCCGATACGGGAGATCAACGCACACAGAAGCTGGATGACGGCGCCTACGTTCCATCCGGTACAGCAGGGCAGGTGCGCTCTCTTGCCGAGGCTATTGCCGCTGCCGCCAAGCGCCTGAACGATCTGCGTGAAGCCTGGCTTAACCCGCCAGAGTGGATCGAGCGAGTACCGGAGGTCATCCCCTTGGGCATGGAAACATCGCCATATCCGGATCGTGTTTTGCCGAAGCACCGACACGAAAACGAACTGGCAAAGCGCACCCTCACAAAGCTGTACAACCAACGCCCAGCGTGGCTGGATGCCGCGCACAAGGAGCTGGATAAAGCCGTGGCGGCCTCCTATGGCTGGTCCGATTACACGCCCGCGATGCCGGACGAAGTGATTCTGCAGCGGCTGCTCGCGCTGAATCTGGAACGCGCTCCGGTTCGTGTGCAGCTGCCTGGGACCGAGGGGGAGATCCAGGCCGTGCAGCGGCCGTCGCGGCCCTGCGCCAGCCAGGGCGAGCCGTGATCCTGCCGGCGCCGATGCTGCTGCACGAGGGCAAGCGCGTGCCGCCCTTCGACCAGCCGGGCTGGATCTACGAGCTGAAGTTCGACGGCATACTGCCTCGTGGCCGGCGTGCAGGACGGCCAGGTGCAGCTGGCCACGCGCAACGGCAGCGACGCGCGCCGCTGGTTCCCGGAGTTGGTGCAAGGCCTGGCGCAGCTGCGCGGCGGGCCGCACATCCTGGACGGCGAGGTGCGCGTGCTGGACGAGCACGGCGTGAGTGACTTCAACCGGCTGCAGGACCGCGCGCGCCAGCGCTGCTTCTACCCTGAGTGCGACCCTGTCGTGTTCTGTGCATTCGATCTCCTGGCGATCAATGGCCGCAGCATCATCGGGCTGCCGGTTCAATTGACCTGCCCCCTATCGCTGTACCAACTGAAATGAGGAAGTCCGGGGTTGCAAGGTTGATTGAGCTGCATCGCCAGCGCGCTGGCGATGCACTCGGCGAACCGTGCCGGCGGGATGCGCCCCACGCTGCTGTGCGGCCTGACCTCGTTGTAGTCCTGTCGCCAAGCGGTAATTGCCGATCTGGCCTGGTGCAGCGTCTCGAACCATTGCTCGTTCAGGCACTCATCCCTGAACTTTCCGTTGAAGCTCTCGATGTAGCCGTTCTGCATAGGCCGGCCGGGCTCGATCAGGATGTGGCGAACGCCGTGGCTGTGCGCCCAGGCCATGAACGCCCGGCTGGTGAACTCCGGGCCGTTGTCGGTGCGCACGGCCAGGGGGTAGGCTCACATGGCGTGGGAACGTCACAGTAGCTCGTTGATTGCACCGGGATCTAACGCCTGGTTCTTGGGCGTAAACGGTGCCGCTTTCCCTGCAACGTATCACGTGGCGTAGAGAAAAGCGCCCAGCTTCCAGGAGCAGAGGGCCCGTGATGTGCGCGGTTGAACGATCGCGAAGAGTCCCCCATAACTCGGCCTATTTTGATAACTCCTGTTATCCAGCGCCTCATGCAACGCCGTGCCAGCCAACTGGGGCGCTCAGCGAAGCTTTCGCCGGCAGCACGGCGCACGCCGGGTGGTTACAGCCCTTCCTGCTCGGTCGTGAACGGGTGCTCTTCGATCGCAGCGGCGATCTCCTGCCACCCCGCCGCCAAGGCGTAGTCGCGCATTCGGCGCACGGTCTTGGGTGATGCAGGTAGCCTGCGCGACGCGGGTATCGATGTAGGGTCCATGCGCCAAGGCAGCAGCTTGCGTCCGTGCCGCTCGACCTCCTTGGCGATGTGCGCCGCGATCCGGAATCCGCCCTGGTCGTAGTCGCCCCAGTGGTAGACGGGCACGCCGGCATCGGTCATGTCCAGCAGGCGGCCGAGCGCAGCACACCAGGCCGGCGAAGGCATCCCCGCGGAGAAGATCAGCAGCTCAGGATCATTACAGCGTTTGCGAGCCTCCTCGCGGAAATTGGTCTGGTTCTCGATGCAGAGAATCTTGTTGGGCCGGCTCTCAAGCCCCAGCACCGCGTCGGCCGGGTAGCCGACATACGGCGCATCCAGCAACCCCGTCACGCGCGTGCGGCGCATGGTCACGTTGCCGGCGAACGCCATCGGCTGGTCCTCGCGGAACAGGCCGAGCTCGCGCCAGACCTGCTGATCCTCCCGCGCTGGCGACTCCAGGTCTCCGACTAGGAGGACGTCCAGCGCCGCTGAGAGTTTCTCAATCCGCTTGCTGTCATTGAACAGAACGGCGCTCGCATTTCGGATAGCCTCGTCGCTGGACGACGGCCGCGCGCGACAATAGTCAACGACGCGCACGGCGTCGGCCCACCTCCCCGCGTCGGCAACCGAGATCCCCCGCACCTTGCGAAGGAGTCGCCACTGCTCGAGGACTTCGGTGAGCACAGGATGGCCTTCGACCATCCCGGCCAACATCCCTCGCGCCGACCGCAGCGTCGTGCCGGTCGTCGCCTTTCCCAGGAACGCGGCGAGCGTGTCCAGCCGGCCCAGCGCAACGCGGGCTATCGTCCCGTTACGGGATTCCCATGTGAGGGTCACCGCTCCATCGATCTCGGCAGCTCGCATGGTCGTGTCAAAACTCTCCTTGGCCTGTAGCGAACGAAGCTCGCTGTACCCGCGTAGATCTCGGGCAGTCAGCGCGGGTGCTCGTGAACGCACGCCCGCGTCGGACTTCTCGCCGGCGACGAACAGCGTTTCCAGGCATTGCCGTGCCAAGGCGTCCACGTTCAGGCGCTCCCCGCCTGTGGATCTTCCGGCGGCGGCTTGCGCGCACGGATTTCGTCATCGAGCAACTTGGGATTGAACTCCGGGAGGTCCGCCCTGAACATCTCGCGGGTCTGCTCGCTCACATCGTGCGATTCGAGATGCACGGCGTTGCTGTCGGCATCCTTCAGGATGTCGCAGTAGCCGTGGAGAAAGGCCGTCAGGGTTCCCAGGTTTTCTCCGGGCGAGGCCATCACGACCTGCAGGCCCAGGTCTTCAAGATAGCGCATTGCGGCGATGATGTTGCCCATGTCCATCTTGTTGAAGGCCTCGTCCAGCAGGATGAGCCTGATGCCGTCGCGGCGCCCACGCTCGAGCCGGTAGGTCGAGGCCAGCGCCGCACCAGCGATCACGTACAACGGAGCGCGATGCTCGCCACCGGAGCCCGAGCCGAGCCGCTTGCTCAGGTGACCTGCGGGCTTGCGGTCGCCCGTCACAGGGTCTTCACGCAGGATCTGGATGTCGAATTCGAAGAACTCTCGATAGTCGTCCAAGGGAGACTTGGCGCTGGCATTTCCCGGTGCGACCTTCTCGTCGAGCAGCTCCTTGAACTGCACCGGCAACTCGCCCGCGTCCCCCAGCAGGTCCTGACTCGCTCCGAACTCGGCGACGTCCTCGATGAACTTCAGGAGTACCTCATGGGCCGGTCGCCGGATCTTCCTGAACTGGTAGCGTTCCCGGTTGGTGAATACCGGGCATTTGAGCAGAACGTTGTTCAGGTTGTCGAGGGTCGTCTCCAGCCACTTGAGGTTGCCGTGCAGGACGAGCGCAACGTCGTTGCGGAATGTGGCTTGCGAGAGCCGATAGGCTTCGTCCATCTGCTCGGAATAGTCCTTCAGCGTGGTGTCGTTGAGGTACTGGAGTCTCTCCGCAACCCAGGTTCGCGCCCTGCGCCAGTCCTGAGCGACTTCGGGAAAGATCGGATCCTGGTGAGTCGTCAGGTACTGACCGAGCTTGGTGCTGCCGGCGGTGGCGTTGTTGGTGATCCGCCCGCGGCAATTCTTGGCAGCCGTCTCGCAGGCATTAAGCACCTGGGCTTCGTTGTCCGGAAATTCCTCCAGGAGCTTGTCCCAGCGCTTGGCTACAAGTGACCGGTCATAGCCTTCCACCGCTCGAGCCTCGTGCGCCGCGACCGTGGCCGCGTCGGCCGCGGTCTTGGCGTGCGCCAGCGCGTCGATCGCGCCCTTCAGCTTCGTCTCGGCCGAGCCTTTGGTCGACGACAGGCGCACCAGTTCGCCAACCAGCCGCTCAGCCTCAGCATTCCAGTCCTTCTCCTGCTGGACCAGCTCGAGGTAGTCTGCGCTGGCGGTATCCCCGAGCTTGCGCTCAGCCATCGCAGCCGCATGGAGCGCCGTGTCCCGGTCATCGCAGATGCGCGCAAAGCGCTTCAAGATTTCGTCTTCGCCGGAGAACAACTGAAGCTGTTCGAAGAGCGTCTTCGCCCTGGCGCTGCGTGCCGTTGCCTTTGCGATGTCCGTGCGCAGTTTCGAAGCCTCTTCGCGCAGCGCGTCGATGTGTTCCGGGCTGCCGGCGCCAATCTTGAACTGCCCGGGCCGAACCAGGGCTTTCCGATCGATCTCACCCCCTGTATTGAGCATGCCGTCGGCCGTTAGGGCATGGCGCGCCTTCAGGCACTCGTCGTTCGTGACGGCGCGCATGGCGTCGCCAAACTTCGAGCGAAGGTAGTTCACCGCCGCGACGTCGTCGCCCTGGATCAGCCCGGCCACCGAGCCTGCGACGGGCGATCGCTTCTGTTCGAAGCGGCCTGCCATGACGAACTTCGCGCCATAGACGGCGCGGCCTCCGTCCAAGCCGCGGTACACCCGAAAAGCGTCGCGCTCGGCCTGGTCGCCACGCACCAGCAGTGCCTGCAGATTGGACCCCAGGTATCCCTCGATGACGGGCTGCCATTCCGGCGCCGTGACCTGCACCAGGTCGCAGACCGGCTGGGGATCCAAGCCCGCGTCGCGCAATTCCTTCAGCAGGCGGCTGGTCGGCCCTTCCAGCGGAGCTCTGCCCGTCGCGCCCCGCTTGAGGTTTTCGTCCACGGACGCCAACTGGCGGTCGAGCTCTTCCAGATCGTTCTCGATCTGACGGCGCGCGTTGAAGAGAGTCGACGCGGCACGTCCGACAGCCACGACCGCGGGGCGCACGGCGGACCGAACCTGCTGGACGTCTCTGGCGCCGTTCTCCGTCACCAAGGTGTCCAAGGCCGGCAGACACTTGGTCAGCGCGTCCTTCTCGCCCGGAATGAAATCGGACTGGGAGGCATCCGTCACGATGCGGCGCAGCGCCGAGGTGGTCTGGACGAGTTCACGACCCTTTGCTTGAGCAGAATTGCGCTGCTGCGAGGCGTCGGCTTCCAGCCCGGCGCTTTCATGGTGCGCCTGGTGCTTTTCCTTCAACTGGCGAAAGTGGTCCGACTTCGCTTGGGCTTGACTGCGAGCGGTCTCCGCCTTCAGGTGCGCCGCTTCAGCCTCCTCAGAAGCGATCTGGGCGTCGTCCCGCACGCCGGTTGCTTCGTCGAGCCGGCGGGTCGCCTGGCTTTGCCTGACATCTTCGGCCATCGATCGCCAGGTAACATATGCGCAGCGCTCTTGGTCGGCCTTGTCGAAGTCGGCGCTGATCAGCTGGAGGTTTTCAATCTTTGCCTTCACGCCCGCCACCATCTGCGACATGCGCTTGAACGAGTCCGTCACCTCGCGGAACTTCTTGATGTTGGTCTGGCGCGGTTCGAGAACCTGGTTGCGCACGATCTGGTCGACCGATTTGTCGAAGCGCATGCGCAGAGCGAAGCGGAAGGACCGCACGAAGGTCTCGTACTGCGGAATGCCACCTTTGCCGCGAAGGGCGAACAGCGCGGCGCGAATGTAGTGCTCCGAGTCCTGGTGCAACGGGTCCTCGCCGAGAGTCTTCGCACGCTCCAGCAACTGGTGCCGGAACGTCTCCCAGGCTCGAGGACGCCGCTTCCCGTTCACCAATTCGAGGTGGTCGCTCATCGAGAGTTCGGTGCCGCGCAGCACATACCGGCCACGCACTTCAAAGCGCTCCCGATCTTGCGAGGCGTGGATGCAGACCCCCATCGTGAGCAACTCGGAGGTAGCCGAGTCCTTCCACACCAAGCTGATGTAGCTGGTCGCGTCGTTCCGAACACGCTCTGCCTCGCTGTCACCGTACTGGCCCAGGCAGTACGTGCGGATGGAGCGGGTGTTCGACATGTTCTCGTCCGCTTGGGCGTTGAACGCGATGAGACGCTCGTTGGCCCCGCACATCGCGATCTGGACGGCATCGAGCAAGGACGACTTCCCGCTGCCGTTCGGGCCGAAGACACCCCAGATCTCGTCGAGCTTGATGTCCGCTTCTTCGAACAAGAAGAATTGGACGAGTTTGATGCTGACCAGCTGCTTCATAGGGCAGGCTCCCCGGAATCGTTCGCTTCAGGGCCATCCAGGTCTTCTGGCTCACCGGGCGGCGGCGCCGCGGCAGCGAACTGGGCCAGGCGAACAAGAGCCGACTCGTTCAGAACCTCAAGAATGCCGGGACGGATCGCCACGACGAATGGCTGGTCGCGTTCGTCCTGGTCCTGCGGCTCGTAGTTGTCGTCAGCCATCGTGCGAGCGATGCCCCAACGCTTCATGGTCCGCATCAGGTCGTCGAGCCTTCCACCGAGCGCCATCTGACGGTTCGTGCTGACGCGATGCTTCTCGCCGAGCTCCACGAGGTCGCAGGTCACCTCGCCCTCGTCATTGAGCCTGCCCGCGCGTGCCGACTCGTCATAGATGTTCAGCAGCACCAACGCCATCAACGTCTGCTCCGTCGTGGCTTGGGAGACCTTCGCGTGCCGGGGGATGCCGCAGGCAAACCGCAGCTGCCGATTGACGACCACCTTCACCCCCAATGGCGCCAACGCATGGGCGAAGTCGCGCTCGTACTGCTCGACGAGTGAGTAGGGAGTGCGGCTCTTTATATCCGCGGCGTACAAGACCTGCTCGGTCACCAAGCGGTAGGCGGTCGCCTCCAGCAAGTCCGACGTGATGATGGATTTCGTCTTTTCTTCGATCGCATCCCAGTGACTCATCGCGCTCCTCCTTGTTGCTTCTTGCGCGCACGGACGACGAAGGGCGGGTGGGAAACCCAGTCGCCTTCGCGCTCACCCTCAGTCTTCTCGACCGTGTAGCCCCTTGCTAGCGTCATGGCGTCCAGCTTGAGGTTGCGGCTTTCTAAAGACATGGCCAGCCCGATTGCGCTTAGCGCCTGAATCGCGCGCACGTCCGCGATGCCACTCACGTCCAGCTGGTCGCTCCGGACGCGGTCCCCGCCACGCAGGTTCGCCAGCACAAATGCCGTCAATTTCGGGGCCGTGATGGCGCGGACATCCCGGGCGCGCAGCATGAGTCGGGCGCGTGCCTGTTCCTCGATCGAGACGACCGCGGTTCGCAGCTCGGATGGCGGTGACCGCAGTATCGCCCTCTTGGGTTCGGCCAGCCGGTCAGTGCCCAGGAGTTCGCCCGGTGCGAACGGCGCGGCCTCGGCCGCGCCCGCGAAAACGCCCGCTATCGCGTGCTTGACCAGGTGGTCAAGGGGTCGCATGGCGCGCAACCGGAAGTCCAAAAACACCAGCGCTTGCTTGTTGGCGCGACGAACTTCCTCATCGAGCCGATCCAGGTATTCGTCGATTCGCCGCAGATCGATGAGGCGCTGGATGTCGCGCTCGAACAGCAACTCGGCGCGCCTTTGGTCGCCACTGGCGCGCTTGGCGCTGTACCAGGCAACGAGGCGTTCTCGCAGTTCACTCGAGGTGTGGATATGTTCGACGGTCTGGATGATTTCCTGCTTGCGGGAGACCGGGTGTTCCCGGGTTCGCAGCTCGCCGTAGTCGCCAATGAACACCCGCTGGATGAACCTGTCAAAGTAGGTGCGCACGTAGGTAGCAGTCGGAATCGACGGGTCCATCGACAGCATCAGCTCGCGCACGCTGTTGCCGGTGTTGCGCACGTGTTCCAGCAAGCTTCGAGTCTGGCTGGCCGCCTCCTGAAGCGTGTCCCCTTCCGCGTTGTCGCGCACGATGAGCCGAAGATTGGCCTCAATGGAACGAACCTTGCCCGCGACGAACACCGGCCCCGTGTGTGCGAACTCCACGAGCAGGCCCATGAAGTGCGCGACCACCGGCGGCATCGTGACCATCTGTTTGACCCCACGCAGCTCGACACGCAGCCAGCCCGCCTCCTTTAGCAGGTGAAAGGTCTCGTTCGCTCGTATGACCAGTGGCGTCAACGGCGGTTCTTCGTTGGTTGCCGCCGCTCTCGCGTCGAGAGCCGCCAGTTCGTCTTCGATGTCCCGGGCGATCTCGCGCCAGTGGAACCCGTGGCTCGGCGGGAACGGCGCATCCGGCCCGAACCTGCGTTCGTAGAGCGCGCACAGCAGGTGCCAATGCTGTTGCCGGTTCGGGGCGGCCAGAGGAGCAAACAGGCGGCTCGGTATCCGCCCGAACAGCTCTCTGTCGCCGGCGATTCCTAAGTCGGGAACAGCCATGTGTGCAACTCCTCGATGTTTGCGACCGCGATCTGGTAGTCCGGCGGCCGCTGACGTTTGGAATCCGTCGCCGCGCGCAGATCCTGGATCAGGTAGGCGACCAGCGCCGCTCGACAGGTTTGGCGTCGGGCAGAGGTTCCGCCGAAGTTTTCGAATCGAACCACCTCTTCCTGCATCGGCGTGAGCTGCGGATGCGGCACCAGCACCACTTCGACGTGCGTGGACCAGGCCGAGTCGTCTTGGACGCCATGTGTCGCGGGATCGAGGGTTGGAATGGCCGTCACGATCCTGCCCAAGGCGAAGTCCCTGAAGTCTTGGTTCTGCCGGCAATACCCACGTACATGCCAGCGCCGGCCGGCACGCACCAGGTTGTGCGGCTCGATCGTGCGTTGGTGCGGCTCGGGGTGCTTCATGGACCGATAGGTAATCGCAGCGGCCGTCGATTCGCGGATGGAGCGCCACAACGTCGCGAACACGCGCGCGGATGGGACATTGAAATCGGGGAACACATGCATTCCCTGCTCGCCCTTGGCGTGAAGCGAGGGGATGCGTGTGAGTGCGAGATACGAAGCGAACGTTTCCTCGGCTCTCGACGCCCCCTGCCGCGCGATCGTCCGGAAGAGCGCATCGGTAGCAAGGTAGCAGCGGCCGATGGAGTCCCAGGCCATCCAGTCAGGGCACAGGTCGCGCAATTCCTTGATCCATTCGCTGGCCCTGACCGGGCTGAGTTCAAAGAGCTCCATGACGCGAGCCCGGCCCACCTCGCCCTCCCACGTCAGAAGGATCAGGAGGGGCCGGAGCCGGGTCGGAATATCGCGCTCGCGCTGCATACGAAATATCGTATCATACGAATATTCGTACCGTCCAGTCCGGTGCAGATTGCGCTCGGTGAAGGCCTTTCCTCACAGCTATTGGATACGCCATGGCCCAACGGTTTTTGCTGCCCCTACCTGACTACCAACGCATCTATCAGATCGCTTACAGCGTCTTGGAGGCGTCCGAAATCGCCATTACCCATCGCGCCTGCATCTTCTTCGCGTCGGTGGGGGCATTGATTCTGCGTGATCACTACCGCATGCCCGCCACCATCAGCGCCGGTTGCATGGCGATGATGGTGGACGAACAAAGCTCTAACGTCGTGGTCTATGGCCGCAATCAGGACGGAGCGTTCGTGAACGACGAGAAAGCGTTTCACGCCTGGTGTCAGTGCGACGGCTGGTTGATCGACTTCATGGCGCCGATCATGGGAACTGCGCTGCGCGAGGACGGCGTGACGTGGAACGTGCCGCGACGCATGCTGCAAAAGCGCCTTGAGGACCAGAAGGACAACCTGAGCGAGATTCAGCACGTCGGCGACTTTTTCACAATGCACGACCGCTCACTCACGGAGGCGCTCATTGACGGCCAGTCCATCCAATTCGAAGACCTAACCAACATCTGCCTCACCTGGTTCCGACGGCCGCCGAAGCCTCTGAAGGAATTGGCAATGGGCGACACCCATGCAGCGCCCAAGAAACTGATGGCTCGCGCACCGACAATTGAGGGCGTATGGTAGGACTTGCGAACGGCCGCGCGAGGCGGCGTGTCATTGGATGAGAGGAGGCGTGCCTGATTCGACCGAGCTGGATAGTGGCGGCGTGCCACCAACGGTTTAACGCCAGCAGCTCTACGACTTGGCCTGGGAGCAACCGATGCTTCGAGTTGTCGAACGTTTCGGAGTTGCTTCGAGCTACGTGGCTAGGGTGTTCACGGAGCTGCGCGTTCCCCGTCCTGCGCAAGGGTACTGGGCACGCCGCGAGTTCGGCAAGGAGCCGCCCAGGCCTCCCTTGCCGCCGGCGCTGGGCGCTTCGAAGGCGTTCATCGTAACGAGCGCCTACCTGACGAGCGGAGCGATCAAGCGCATTCAGCGCGACCAATACGTCCTCGGGAAAGTCGACCGCAGCGACCTTGATGCCTGGATCGAAAGCGTGCTGCGGGCGCGTCACGGAGCAATGTTCGGCTTTCATTGATCGTCCACGTGCGTGGCGTGCGCGGGGGCCATCGCGAACTTCGCTCGGCCCCGTGCTGTCGGAAGCCTGCAGGGTAGTGTCTCAGTTTGAAAGTAACGGGCGAGGCTCCCCGAGGGC
>JAAPAA010000001.1 GCA_012274165.1 Thiobacillaceae bacterium | reverse complement strand
TTCTCTTTCCGAAGCGCAGCGATGGCCTGAGCCGTGCTCGGCTTGATGGGGTCCGCGACGCCGACAAAGCCGGCGAGGCGTCCGTCTATCGCCACGTAGATGACCGTTGCCGCTTTGGCACGGACGGATTCCGCTGCCGCGTCCAGGCTCGCAACGTCGACACCGTTCTCCAGCAGGAACTTCGCGCTGCCGCAGACGACCTTGGCACCGCTCACGACGCCCGTGACACCTTTGCCGAGTGGCGAATCGAAATCGGCCACCGGCAAGAGCGAGAGCTTGCGCTGTTGCGCCTCGGCGACGATGGCCGCGGCCAACGGATGCTCGCTCGCCCTTTCGACGCTGGCAAGCCTCTTTAGGACATCATCGGCCTGGAAGCCATCGACTGGCTGCACGTTGACGACCTTGGGACGGCCCTCGGTCAGGGTCCCCGTCTTGTCGACGACGAGTGTGTCGACCTTCTCCATGCGCTCCAACGCCTCGGCGTCGCGAATGAGCACCCCTTGCTGCGCGCCGCGCCCGACCCCGACCATGATGCTCATTGGCGTCGCCAGGCCGAGCGCACAGGGACACGCGATGATGAGCACCGCAACGGCCGCGATGAGCGCGTACGAGAAGGCGGGGCTGGGTCCCCAGAACATCCACGCGATGAACGTGAGCACCGCCACCGCAATCACGACCGGGACGAACCAGCCTGCCACCCGGTCCGCCATTCGTTGAATCGGCGCACGACTGCGCTGTGCCGTCGACACCATGTGAACAATCTGAGAGAGCAATGTGTCAGCACCGACCTTCTCGGCACGCATGACGAATCCGCCGGTCTGGTTCAGCGTCCCAGCGGTCACCTTGGAGCCGGTGCCCTTGGCGACCGGCATCGGTTCGCCCGTGACCATCGACTCGTCGACATTGCCCTTGCCTTCGGTCACCTCGCCATCGACCGGCAGCTTCTCTCCAGGGCGGACGCGGAGCAGGTCGCCGACCTGAACCATCTCAAGCGCAACCTTCTCATCGGTCCCGTCGGCCTTGACCCGCAGGGCTTCCTTGGGCGTGAGGTCGAGCAGCGCGCGGATGGCGCCGGACGTCCTCTCACGCGCCTTCAGCTCGAGCACCTGGCCGAGCAGCACGAGGACCGTGATGACCGCCGCCGCCTCGAAGTAGACCGGCACAGCGCCGCCCATCGGTCTGAGCGCTGGCGGGAACAGCTCCGGCGCCAAGGTGCCGACGATGCTGTAGAGCCATGCGACGCCGGTGCCGAGCGCGATGAGGCTGAACATGTTCAAGCTTCGGTTCTTGACCGAGGCCCAAGCGCGGACGAAGAAGGGCCATCCGCCCCATAGAACGACAGGCGTGCTCAGCACGAGCTGCACCCAGTTCGACGCCTGTGGGCTGATGAAGCTGTGCAAGTCGAAAAGATGGCTTCCCATCTCCAAGACGAACACCGGCACTGTGAGCGCCAGCCCGACCCAGAACCGCCGAGTCATGTCGACGAGCTCCGAGTTCTCCACGACATCCGCCGTCGCAACCAACGGTTCGAGGGCCATGCCGCAAATGGGACAACTGCCCGGGCCCATCTGGCGGATCTGCGGGTGCATAGGGCAGGTGTATTCGACCTGGCTCTGGTCGCCTTTGGGGGCAAGCTTCGCTGCCGTCGGCGCATGCACATCCGGACCTGACTTGGCATGCGTACAGCAGGCCGAGTGGCCGTGTTCCGGCCCCTTCATCACGGTGCCATCCGGCATCACGTGGGTGCCCTCGGCCCCGTGGTCATGCGAGCGTTCAAGAGTGGTGCTGGTGTTCGGCATGGCGCTTTCCCTGTTCCTGTTCAGCAGTGTCGACCTTTCCATCGTTGGAATGTCAAGGGGTGCGTTACCGGACCGCAGGGAACTTTGCAATCCATAGGCCGACCGCAGCCAGGCAAGCCCAGCAGGCCCAGAACAATGCCCGTTCCCACCAAAGGGGCGAGCCTTCGCGATGCTCAAGCCGGTACTTCAGCGTCATCCCTACGCCGTGGACGAAAACCCCCACGGCGAGCAACGGGAACGCAAAGGCGCGCAGCCACTCCGGTGATACCAGTGCGAGGCCCGCGCCAAGAACGATGGCTCCGAGACCTGAGGCGAGCTCGGCTCCCTTAGTGGCTGTTGGCAGGCCGCACACGTTCGCCCCTCGACAAGCGAGGGATGAACCGAGGCGTTTCAGCTGCGTAGACTCGCCATCGATCGCCAAACGCCCGCTCCGAGTCGCGCTCCTCGCTGATGGCGAGGTGCACGTACATCGCCACAAGAACCGGGAACATCGCGACAGTGATCAACGTCGGCCACTGCAGCAAGAACCCGAACATGATGAGCACGAACGCAACGTATTGCGGGTGGCGAATGCGCATGTAAGGCCCCATCGTCGCAAGGACGTGGCTGCGTTGTGCGTGGAACAGGACGTGCCAGGACTTGGACAGAAGCGCGAACCCGGCGAACAGCACCGCGAAACTGAACAGGTGCAGCACTCCGAAGTGAGGATTGCCCTGCTGGCCGGTCAGCAACCACCAGAGGTGGCCGGAATCGTGGCCGAACAGGTTGGCGTCGGATAGTGCGACCCGAGCCATCCGGAGAGGAGGTAGATGGTCAGTGGAAAGCCGTACATCTCTGCGAACAGCGCAACGACGAACGCGCTGTACGCGCCGAAGCTCCGCCAGTCGCGGGTGGTCGTCGGCTTGAAGAAGCTGTATGCGAACCCGATGAACACCAGGGAGTTCACCAGGACCAGCCCCCAAAGGCCGTAGTCGTTGCCATCGCTATGCATGGCGGTCCTCGGGCGGCAGCGCGTGAGCGGTGGTACTTCCCCCGTGTCGATGCTTCCCGTGCATGAAGTAGTGCATGAGGGGGCACAAAAGAAGCAGCAGAAAGGGAAGCGCCCCGAGCACATGCGCGCGATGCTCTGTCGTCAGCAGAAAACCTCCGACGAGCACGGCGACGACGAGCGCGGCGCTGGCCGGAGAACGCCAAAAAGGCGGGTGGGTTGGGGCTGGCAACTCCATGTCAGCTCCGTGCGCCTACTTGGTCGGAGCCGCGGGAGGCTCGCGGTCCATCATCATCGTCATCATCATTTCCATCATGTCCATGCGTCGCTGCATGGACTGGTGGCTCATCGGCTTGTCGCCTTTCGCCGAGCCCTTCTTGGCTCCTGGCATCGACATCCCGCCCTTCATCTCGCCCATCATGGCCATGCCGCTCTGCATGGACGCCATGTGCTCTTTCATCAGCGAGTTGCGTTCCTCGGGCGTCTTGGCGGCCTGCATCTTCTGATGCATCTCCATCATTCGACTCATGTTCTGGTCGTACTTCGTCGTCTCGACGGCAGCCGTCTTCTCTGCGGGATGATGGCCGGCGTGCTCAGCTTCCGTCGCGGCGAGCACTGAATAGCTAGAGACTGCAAGCGTTGCTGCTGCGATGACTGGCAGGATGTGGCGCATTGGGTGTCCTTGGAATGCATTCGGGAGCGAGAGCGCTTCAGCTTGCCCGGCCTCGGCCCGGGGAGCCTTGATGCATATCAAGCCGGGAGCACGATGCCCCCGCCTAGATGCGGCTAGCCGCAGCAGCACCCGCTGCGCTTCGGTTGAGCGGCGGTGAGCTGAGCCGAAGGATGCGACAGCTCGGCCGGTGTGTAGCCTGCCTGCTTGATTGCGGCACTCAACCTTGCCGCGTCGGCGGTGGACCCGACGTCGACCAGGTGCGTCGCCAGGTCGATGCTGACGCTGGCGCTTGGGTCCACGCCCTTGATGGCTTTCGTGACGGCACTGACTCAGTGTCCGCAAGTCATATCGTCGACTTGAAAGGTAGTCATGGTGTTCCTTCAGGTGCTTTTGTGCGAAAGTGACTCTGAACCTTGACACCATTGGAGAGTCAACACCGCCGTGCCTTTGACCCTGTCGTCCGCATGGCGCTTGACTCTCCCACTGTTGGAAGGTTGAGAATGCCGCGCATGAATATCGGCGAAGCCTCCTCTGCCTCCGGTGTCTCGGCCAAGATGATTCGGCACTACGAGTCGGTGGCACTCGTGCCGACGGCTGCCCGGACCGAGTCGGGGTATCGCCAATACAGCGACGCCGACGTCCATACCCTGCGCTTCATTCGTCACTCGCGAGACCTCGGCTTCTCCATTGCCGAAATCGGGGAGCTCGTCGGCCTCTGGCAGAACCGCCGACGCCCGAGCCGCCAGGTCAAGGCACTCGCGGCGTCGCACATCGAGGACTTGGAGCGGAAGGCTCAGGAACTCCTGGCCATGAAGGCCACCCTGGAACACTTGGTCCACTGTTGCCAGGGAGACGATCGACCGGAATGCCCCATCCTTGCCGAGCTGGCGGGGGATGCCACCGATGACCTGCCACGCGCGGCCCGAAAGCGGGGCGCCGCTCTCGGGGCAAAGCGCCGCAGCGCACCGCGCAGCTAAGCCTTGTGCCTACATTCGTTTCACGTCACCGTGCTAACCTGACTTCGGTGAAAACATTTCGCACCTGGCTCCTGGTATTGCTGGCCGTCCTGCTTCCCGTCCGCGGTGCGGTGGCGGCGGCAATGCTTTGCGCGCCAGCCGGTGTGGGTCATCAGCAAGAGCTGCGCGTTCACGAACAGGAGTCGGCGCAAGTGACGATGGATTCGGCCACGCATCATCATGACCACGCTGACCACGCTGCCCAGGCCCAGTCGCGGCACGATGACCATGGGTCGACCTCGGGCACTTCCGACAAGTGCAACCTGTGCTCTGACTGCTGCTCTGCTGCACCGCTGGTGAGTAGCCCGCCGACGGTTCCTGTCCTGCTGGGCGTCACTGACGCATTCTTCCCTGGCATTTCAGCTCCCGCACCGAGCTTCGTCTCGGACGGCCAGGAGCGTCCTCCCCGAACCATCTGACCCCTGCTAGGCCTCCGCTGCGAGGCCTGATAGCCCTCGTGCGCATGTCGCACGGGTCTTGGCTGGCTTATGCGCCAGCGGTTCAGATGGTTCGAATCAATGAAATACTCCCACAGCACGGCGCTCGCCGTGGCGTTGGCAATGCCGCTGCTCGCCTTCGGTCAGCCATCGGCGTCCACCCCGCCCTACCAGTCCGCGTTCGCTGACTACAAGCCGTATCAGGACGTCCCCGCTGGGAACTGGCGTGCGCTGAACGACGCAGTGCGCGACGCCGGTGGCCAGATGGCCCCCGGCATGGCGATGCCGCCGGCGTCCGCGGCCGCACCGGTCGCGGCTTCCGCGCCTGCGAAAGCGACCTCCAATGCTCCGATGAAGGGGATGGACCACATGATGCCGGGAGGCATGAAGTGATTCGCCTCACCGCAACCGCTGCGTCCGTCGTCCTGCTCGCAGGCTGCGCCTCGTTTTCACCGGACGGAGGGTTCGGCAAGGTTGCCGACCTTACAACGGAGCGCACCGGGCAAACGGCGCTCTGGCAGCGTTCGGCCTCTGAGACAGAGACGGTGCGCGTGCGTGTCGACGAGTTGCTCAAGCAGCCCCTCACTGCAGACAGCGCGGTCGAGATCGCACTCCTCAACAACCGCGGCCTCCAGGCGAGCTTCTCGGAGCTCGGCATTGCAGAGTCAGACCTCGTGAGGGCGGGCCGCCTGAGCAACCCTTCGTTCAGCTTCAGCCACACGAGCGGTGGCGGCATCGTCGAAATCAACCGCTCCCTCGTCTTCAACGTGCTCGGTCTGCTGACCATGCCGTTGGCCAGACAAGTCGGGCAGCAACGATTCGAGCAGGCCCAGTACCAAGCCGCGCTCGAAGCCGTCAGCTTCGCGGCCGAGACGCGCACCGCTTTCTTCAACGCGGTAGCGGCACAGGACCTGGTCAGGTACTACGTTCAGGTGCGAGAGGCGGCAGAAGCGTCGAACGAGCTGGCACGCCGCATGTTTCAGGCTGGCAACTTCAACAAGCTGGCGCAGATGCGGCAGCAGGCGTTCTACGCCGACGCCACCTCGCAGCTGGCGAGGGCCCAGCACCAAACCGTCGCAGAGCGCGAGCGCCTGGTCAGGATGCTCGGACTGTCCGGCAATCAGCTGAGCTTCAAGCTCCCCGAGCGCCTCCCCGAGCTGCCCGGCACGCCCGCCGAGCCGAAGGACGCGGAACAGACGGCCATGGACAAGCGTCTCGATGTCCTGATGGCAAAGCGCTCGACGGACGCGACCGCGCAGTCGCTGGGCCTGACCAAGGCCACCCGCTTCGTGAACGTGCTGAACGTCGGCTACGCGAACAAGAGCCAGACCGGCGAGAAGCTGCAGAACGGCTATGTCATCGAGCTCGAACTGCCGTTGTTCGATTTCGGCAGCACCCGCATCGCCGGCGCGGAAGCGACTTACATGCAGTCGTTCAACCGCTCAGCGGAAGTCGCGATCAATGCGCGTTCGGAAGTCCGGGAGTCGTATTCGGCCTATCGGACAGCCTACGACCTCGCGAAGCACTACCGGGACGAGGTCTTGCCGCTGCGCAAGCGGATCTCCGACGAGAACCTGCTGCGCTACAACGGGATGCTGATCAGCGTGTTCGAGTTGCTTGCCGACTCACGCGACCAGGTCATGAGCGTGACCAGTTACGTGGAAGCCCTCCGCGACCACTGGATTGCCGAGACCAACCTGCAGAGCGCCATGACAGGGCGCTCTCCCGGCAGCACCGCAATGGCGAGACCCACCGGCGGCACAGCCGGGGACAGAGCCTTGCACTGAAAGATTCACGATGAACGACCGCAGAAACTTTCTTCGAACTGCTGGCGTCACCGCGCTTGGTGCAGCGACCGTGACTCGCATCGGGGCGGCGTCCTTGCCCGAGGCCGCCACGCAAACGTCGACAACGATGCAGCCGCCGCCTGCTCCGAGCAGTGGGCGACCGTACAGCCCCGTCGTCACCCTCAACGGCTGGTCGCTGCCCTGGCGCATGAAGGATGGCGTCAAGGAGTTCCACATCGTCGCGGAGCCGGTCGTCCGCGAGCTCGCTCCGGGGATGAAGGCGAACCTCTGGGGCTACAACGGGACGAGCCCGGGCCCGACCATCGAAGCCGTCGAGGGTGACCGGGTGCGGATTTTCGTCACGAACAAGCTTCCGGAAGCCACGAGCATCCATTGGCACGGGATGCTGCTGCCGTCGGGAATGGATGGCGTAAGTGGGCTCACGCAACCTGCCATCGCGGCAGGCAAGACGTTCGTCTACGAGTTCGTGCTGACCAAGTCGGGCACGTTCATGTACCACCCACACGCTGACGAGATGCTGCAGATGGCGATGGGGATGATGGGCATGTTCATCGTGCATCCAAGGGACATCCGCCAGTTCAAGGTGGACCGTGACTTCGTGTTCCTGCTTTCGGCGTTCGACATCGAGCCCGGTTCGGCGACCCCGAAGGTCAACACGATGCTCGACTTCAATCTCTGGGCGTGGAACAGCCGCGTGTTTCCGGGCATCGATCCCTTGATTGCCAGGACGGGCGACCGTGTGCGGATCCGGGTCGGCAACCTGACGATGACAAATCACCCGATGCATCTGCACGGCCATCACTTCGAGGTGACCGGCACCGACGGAGGTTGGGTTCCGAAGTCGGCGCGCTGGCCGGAGGTGACGACTGACGTCGCAGTGGGTCAGATGCGTGCGTTCGAGTTCGTCGCCAACGCGGGGGATTGGGCCTTCCACTGCCACAAGTCGCATCACACGATGAATGCGATGGGCCACGACGTGCCGACCATGATTGGCGTCGATGCCCGAGGCGTGGCCGAGAAGATAACGAAGCTGGTCCCGGACTACATGCAGATGGGCGCCAGCGGTATGCACGAAATGTCCGAAATGGAGATGCCAGTGCCGAACAACACCTTGCCAATGATGACCGGCTCCGGTCCGTTCGGTGGCGTCGCAATGGGCGGGATGTTCAGCGTTGTCAAGGTTCGGGATGACGTCAAGCCCGGTGACTTCAAGGACCCGGGATGGTTCAAGCACCCCGCGGGCACGCTGGCACGCGAATACACCGGTGAGCTCGACCCGCCTGTTCGTGGCCAAGAACCGAAGGCCGACGCGACCACGCTCGACGCACGCAAGCCGTCTGGTCATAAGGGTCACTAGCCTTCACAGACTCACCAACTACTAACCACTGACCACAAATGAAAAGACTACATCGCCTGCTGCTTGCAGCACTTTGCGCTCTGGCTACGCAGTCCGCTCTCGCTCATGGAAAGCTCCTGTCATCGACCCCATCGAACGGTTCGACCGTGGCCACGGCGCCTGCCGAGATTCGCATGCAGTTCAGCGAACCTATCGAGATTGCGTTCACATCGGTGAAGCTCCTTGGGCCGGAGGCAAGGGAGGTTGCGACCGTGATGGCGCGAGCCGACAAGGCGGACGCGCGCGCCGCCGTCGTTCCTCTACCAAGCCTGGCATCCGGGGTTTACCGGGCTCAGTGGTCGACGATGGGCCATGACGGCCACCCCGTCAAAGGCGAAATCGCTTTCACGGTCAAGTAATGGATGACAGCGGCCTGCAGGGCCTGCTCATAGCCGACACGGTGGCAGTCAACGTCGGACTCGCTCTGATGATTGGCTCGCTTGCTGGCAGCGCGTGGTTGCGTCACGCAGTGTCCTTATGGGCCAACCACGTTCGGCTGCGCTCCCGCACGTGGTTCCGGCTGGGCACGGCGCTAACAGCTATTGCGACTGGCGTCGGGCTTTGGTTGCAGTCTTCCGTCATAGCTGACGTGCCGTTGATGGACGCTTGGCCGGTGACTGTGACGATGGCAACGGCAACACACTCTGGACACGCCTGGGCGGCTGGCGTCCTCGCGCTCGTCGTTGCAGGGCGTGCTGGTTGGTCAATCGGTTCTTGGAGGGCGCCCTTGTACTTGATTGGGCTCGCTGCGCTCGGCACTGCGGCATTCGCATATTCGCGCAGTGTCGTGTCGCATGCTGGCGCGCTCGGGGACCTTGGTCCTGCTGTGTGGGTTGACTTCGCCCACCTCGTGTTGGGCTGCACTTGGGCAGGTATGGCCGTTCTTGCGGGATACGTGGTCTTGCCGAAGCTGATTCCGGAGGGCATCGATTCGCATGAGGCAGCCGGGTGGATTTCGGCGCTCTCGACAACCGCTACATGGGCACTGGCCGGAATCGTGCTGACCGGCCTCTTCAACGTATGGCGTGGCGCGGGTCCATTGGACCGGCTCGCAGGATCTGTCTATGGCACGACGCTATTGATCAAGCTGGCCCTGGTGCTGTTGGCTGCGTTGCTGGGCGCCTGGAACCGCTTTCGTGTCATGCCGTTGCTTCTGCCGTACCTCACGGCCGGTGCAGGCGCACTTTCTGACCACAAGCGTTCGTTCGTCCGGATTCTTCAAGTCGAGGCTGTCGTCCTTTCCGGCGTTCTCGTCGCAGCGGCCTTCTTGAGCACAAGTGAGCCCCCAGACGCCGCAGCCACGACTCCTCAGTCCAAACCCTCTTCGGAGAAAGCATGAAAACCTCGCTCATCACTATCGCCGTTACGGTCTGTATGGCGATTGCAGGCGTTGCCAGCGCGCAGCCGCCAACCGCTGCGTCGCCAAATGCATTGGCCTCAGCCAATACGGTTGAAGGCGAAATCAAGAAAGTCGACCTCGATGGGAAGAGGCTCACCTTGAAGCACGGAGACATCAAGAACCTTGGCATGCCCGGAATGACGATGGTGTTTCGAGTCGCTGACCCGAAGATGCTCGAAGGCTTGAAGGCTGGCGATACGGTCCGGTTCACTGCCGACCGCGTTGACGGGGCTCTTACAGTCACGGCTATCGAGCCGAAGATATGACGCGTGGCGATGCCTTCGCCGCTGCTCGGTGAAGCGTTGCTGGTTCGCATTTGAACCGGCTTGCCTAGGAACCAAGCAACTCGTGCTGTGCTGTGGTGGGGTTGAGCTGATCAGGCGCCACGACCGATCGCTTTTTAGAAGGTCCAATCGTCTCGCACGAAGTCTGCACTGGAGCGTGAACATGGCGTGGCCCGGTGATGCAATGGCGAAGGGGGCCGGCAGCCGCACAGCCGCTTGCCGACGCCCCGTATAGGACGCCTTCAGTTGCCGCCCACCGGCACGTGACTCTGTATCGTCCTCATGACGGCCGGGTCGTCCCAAGTGGCCGGCCCTCGTTTGCGCGCGATTTCCCGCCCCTCCTGATCGATCAGGAGGGTGATCGGGATCCCGGCGGCGCTCAAGGTTCTTGCCTCGTGAAAAGAGTCGAAATACGGATGCAGGTGTTGAATGCCGACCTGTCTAAAAAAGGCCCTGACAGCCGGCAGGCCTTCACCGTCGATCGAGATCGTCACGACCTCGAAAGTCGCCTGCGCTGCCCCCATGCTTCGTAGCACTTCG
>JAAPAA010000089.1 GCA_012274165.1 Thiobacillaceae bacterium | reverse complement strand
TGTAAGGGGTTTCAGGACAAACCGCGATGTCACCGGCCCTCTCAATTTCTATCGCGAGTTCCTGCAGAACCAGCTTAGCAAGTCGGAGCGCACTCGGTTGATGACGGAGTTTGCGCGCCCCATTCCGGTTCCCTGCACGCTCATCTGGGGGGACAAAGACACATTCCTGAGCGAAAACGTGGCCAAGACAAGTCACGAGCAAGCGCACTGTGACGTCGAGTGGCGGCCTCTGCCTGGGGTGGGACACTTTGTGAGCATGGAGGCGCCGGACCGATTGGTGGCGGAGCTGCGCACGGTGCTTGCCCGGTGAATCCATCTGAGAAGACGCCGGAGAACAACGCGTTGAAGCCGGCGAGGTCGGCGTTGGCAAGGCACCGCGGCCCTCGCGGCTTAACGCGCTGTTAGCGCGCATCAAGAGGCACAGCTTGTTTCGGAAGGGCCCACCGCACGCTGATCGCTCCGGCCGTCGTGCGACATGCCAAGAGCAGAACAGCATTGGTGCGCGAGGCGGCGCCCCCAAGATGGCGGGGCAGGGTGCGGAGCCGAGGGCGCAGCCGGTATCTCCGCAGGCGAGTTGCGCAGTGGGCGCCGCCGGAAGCCTTGGGGTGACGCGCGCTAACATGCGCTTGAAGCTGTCGGGCCGCGCGCTGTACATTGAGGCGCATCCGCTGCGAAGTGCCGCGC
The DNA here is from genome assembly GCA_012274165.1 of Thiobacillaceae bacterium. Classification (GTDB taxonomy): domain Bacteria; phylum Pseudomonadota; class Gammaproteobacteria; order Burkholderiales; family Thiobacillaceae; genus Thiobacillus. Next base: position 5,488 of record JAAPAA010000089.1, on the reverse strand, counting down.
GCGCGGCCCGCAGCTTAAGCGCGACGCGTTAGGTTGCACTTGGCCTCTTCTCACCTCATGCCTGCCACTGCGCCATGCCGCAACCGCTGCAGGTAGTCCGTGCCTACCTCGATCGGCGCCTCTGCGTCAATGAGCAGGCCGATCTCACTGGGAATGGACTACTCGTGAGCGGGACTCCGGAAGTTCGCCGGATTGGTGCCGCCCTGAGCACATCCTTTGCGGCTATTTCTTCGGCCGCCGCCGCCGGTGTCGACTTGCTGTTAGTGCATCATGCACCATGGACCACCATCGACCTGCATTTGCGCGACCGCAAACTCGCGGCCGTTGCGGCGCATGGCATCTCGCTTTACGCGATGCACGAGTCCTTGGATCAGTCGCCGACCGACAGTACCGGGGGATCGCTAGCTCGTACCCTCTCACTTACCGTGCAGCGAGCCGGTGGTGCGGACCTAGCGATAGCGATCGCCCCGCCAATAGCATTCACCGACTGGCTGTCGCTTGTCGCGACGCGGTTGCGCGTGCGCGTCCGGGCTTGGCAGAACAACCCGGTCTTCCAGCGCATCGCGCTGGTTCCTGGCGGTGGTGGGTCCACCCAGTACTTGGCCGCCGCCCTGGCGCTCGGGTGTGACACGTTTCTCACTGGAGAAGGGTCACTCTACACCGAATTGTTCGCCCATGAGGTTGGCCTCTCACTCGTGTATGCCACTCACGGCGCGACGGAGTTTCCTTCTGTTTGTGACTTTGCCGCGTCAGTCGCGGATGAGATGGCTGTGTCGTTCGTTACGATTCCTGATCCCCCATGGATATCCGGCGGTGGGCGCGCGCCACTCGAGGTCGGGTGACGCACACTGCAACCTAACAGGCGCATGCACCAGTCGGGGCGCGGCCATCGGTTTCCTCAAGGCTGGCACGGCCAGCCGTCGCAGGGTAAGTTCTCTAATCTCGCCGCGGCCCCGCAGGTGATGCGCGGTCGTTAGGCCGCTTTTCTTGGGCCATCAAACGACCATCGCGACTATGTCCAGCACCTTCGCCATCCACACCAGGCCGGATGCGATGACCATCTCGTCCTCCGATACAATCGCGGGGCCGATCTGGGTAACCATCGATGGCCGCGCGTTCCCGGAGCTCGGCTGGTTCGATATGCCAGTTGTCGTCTTGATGCGTTGGCTTGCGCACCTCAAGAACGACAAACCACCGTTCACCTGCCCATTCTTTGACGGCCCATACTCACTCCGAGTCTCCAGTCCGGATCAGCACACCTACGAGATCGTTCCCACTGGTGTGCACGGCTTCGCGTCGAACAGCCTCCGTGTTGCCAAGCTGGACTTCCAGAACGCACTAGAAGTGGCCGTTAGCGCGGCGTTGAACAAGGCAACGACAGCTGGCTGGGCGACCCGTGATACAGAGCTTCTTGCGGAGCTCGCGCACTCTTACTTCTGGTAGCGGCCTAACCGGCGCATGAAGCTGTTGAAGCGCGGCCAGCTTCCCCAAGGCTACTGGCGCCCGTGAGCCGCGCTTCGCAGCTTATGCGCAGACGTTAGACGCCCTACCCCTCACCGCGCCTTTCCCCCTGCCTTGGTTTTCCGCTATCTTTCAGCCGTCTCCATCCCCGGGTATTCCACGTGCACTTCGACCTCGAACAGATCACCTCGGCGGCGCTCAGCCTGTCCGTTGGAGCTCGGGCCCAATTGGCTGAACGCCTGCTCACGAGCCTGGATGAGGACCCGGAAATAACAGCCGCCTGGATTGCCGAAGCCAAGCGCCGGGCCGACGAGATCGACGCCGGAACCGTGACCACGGTCGACTCGAGTGACGCGATCGCGCGGATTCGCGCCAAGCTGCAGGGATGATCGTCCGGCTACACATTCTCGCCGATCAGGAGTTAGCCGCCGCGGCGGCCTTCTACGAGGCGAGAGCGCATGGTCTTGGGGCGGACTTTCTAGCGGAAGCGGAGGCAACGCGAGACCTGTTGTCGGCGTTCCCCGCGATCGGCCCTGTTCTTGAGCACGACATTCGCCGGATTGCCTTCCGCCGCTTCCCCTACAGCTACCTCTATCGGATCGCCACCGAGGAGATTCGTGTCCTCGCAGTAATGCATCACAGTAGGCGTCCCGGCTATTGGACCGGCCGTAAGTAGTGTGACGGGCGTCTAACCGGCGCATGAAGCTGCCAAAGCGCGGCCGGCCTGCTACTTTGGTTCAGGTATCTACGAGCCGCGCTTTGCAGCTTATGCGCGGTCGTTAGGTGGCACGGCAGGCTTGCGGGGAGCCTTCTAGTGTCTTACATTGTCATACATGAAAGACGCCGTGACAATCCGCCTCGACCGCGACCTCCAGCGCCGCCTGGATCGGGTCTGCAAGCAACTCGGGCGCTCCCGGAGCGACGTGATCCGGGATTCGCTCCGCAGGCAGCTCGCCCTGCTGCAATTCGAGCAGGCCCGTCGTCAGATCATGCCATTCGCGGAAGCCCGGGGCTACCTCACCGATGAGGATGTCTACCGCGACGTCTCGTGAGAGTCTGTCTCGACAGCAATGTCCTGGTGAGTGCCTTTGCCGCGCGAGGACTGGCGGCCGATGTCTTGCGGGTCGTGCTCGCGGAGCATGAACTGATCGTTCCTACGGTGGTTCTCCTGGAAGTCGAGCGCGTCTTGCGGGACAAGTTCGCGCTCCCCCCCAGTGCGTGGGCACTCGCCAAGCAGGTCCTGGAGAGTCAGACCATCATCGAGCGCCCCGACACTCCTCTCGCGCTCGTCATTCGCGACCCGGACGATGTATGGGTGCTCGCCTCCGCGGTCGCTGGCAGCGCCGACCTGCTCGTAACCGGAGACGCCGACCTCCTCGAGGTGGCCGCTCAGTCCCCGATTCCCATACTGACGCCGCGGGCGTTTTGGGACCGCTTGCGTGCCACCTAACCGGTGCAGGAAGCTGTCGAAGCGCGGCCAGCTTCCCCGCAACCACTGGCGCCCGTGAGCCGCGCTTCGCAGCTTATGCGCAGACGTTAGCCAGACAGCCCTAGCCCAACACGAGGCAGGCCTCTTGATGCTCACCGTTCTCTTCTTGGCTGCCGTAGCCCTGTTCGGACTGGCGCTGATTCGCGAATCGGCCCGCCCGGACTTCGTGACTCGGCCCAGCGGGACGTTGCTTGACGGCTTCACGAGGCCTTATCGACTCCCCAATCACCCCCTGTTCGGCGAAAGGGGACCGGTGGTGCTGAAGGCCGTGGGCATCTGCTTGGCCAGCATCGGTTTCATTGGCCTATTTGCATTCGTGCTGCGGCATCCCTGACCTGCCCGGAACGCTCGGCAAAGACATCGTGCCGGCCTCTTGCCCGCAAGCAGGTTTGGCGCCGTCCTTGGCTAGCATCGGAGCCACATGCCTCTCAGCGTAAAGATTCGGGATGAGAACGGGAAGAGCGAAGGCGAGCCGTGGTGGCACGTCCGGAGTACCAGGCTTCTTTGCACGGAAGCGCCCGGGACCATCTGCCTTCGCTTCATTGACCCGTACGGTGACACCACTTTTAATCAGCTCCAGCTGCCAGTCTTGGTAGGCGAGATCGAAGCGTTGGCTGACGCCACTCCAGGTACCGAGGATCGCGGCGTCCTAGCTGACCTACTCGCATTTCTTGACAAGGCCCGCGACCAGGTCCACACCTATGTCACCTTCATCGGTGACTAGATGTGCGCTGCTGGCTAACAGGCGCATGAAGCTGTCGAAACGCGGCGGCCTTCACCGTAACTACTGGCGAAAATGAGCCGCGCTTCGCAGCTTATGCGCGGACGTTAGCCCGCACGACAGGTACTCCGTGATCATCCTGCTTCGGGCCGTAACCCTGGCAATCCCGTTCGCCACCATTCTCATGGTGGCTTGGATACTCTTTGGCGACGGCAGTATTTGGCTGATGATTCTCGTCCCACCGCTCGGCGCTTCCCCTTCACGTCCGCTTGACCATCTATATAAGGTCATGCTGGCACCTTCGGGAGACATCTACGCCGCGGGGGTGGCGAGCGGGCCAGCACAATTGTCGAGCAAGATGGGCGCTTCATCGTTGTGGGTGGATCCGATCAGGTGCGAATGACTTCACACCTGAGCTCACGACCGTGCACACGTTGGTAGCCACCCTTCCCCCGTTGGGCTGGAACATCGCCATGCTCCATAGTACGCCCGCGGCGTGGCACGGGCGGCCACACGACCTGGCTGCAGTGCTCACTGAACTGCGGGCCGTTCGCGCTGCGAGCTAACAACCGCATGACGCTGGCGGGGCGCGGCCACTGGGTTGTGCAGGGGCTGGCACCACCAGAGTGTCCAAGCAAAGACAACCGGAGACCGCTGTGCCCAAGAAGCATCCACCATCGCGCTTTGCCGCTCTCGATCCGCTGCTTGGGATCTGGACGCTCGACATCACCAATGACGGCCCGCCTATCGTGCACGGCCGAGCCATCTTCACCTACGTTGAGGACGGCGCCTTCCTGCGCCTCCAGCAGTTCGCTGATCCGTGGCTTCCGAACACGCCGGAGGTATGGAAGGAGAATTCCCCTTATCCCACCGTCACAATGATCGGGGCGGATGATCCCAGCGGCACGTTCGCTTACGTCTATTCCGACGGGCGCGGCGTGCGCCGGATTCAACACATGACCTTCGCCAAGGGCGTGTGGCGCACGTGGGGCAAGGCCGGTCCGGACTTTTATCAGCGCTTTGAGGGAAAGCTGAGCGACGACGGCGGCATGATCGATGCCTACATTGACCGCTCCACGGACGGGAAGCACTGGGAGCGCGATTTCCAGATTCGCTACCGCCGGCAAGGAGGCGGTGCAGCCTAACGACCACAATTCATGAGGCCTGCCATGCTTAGGCGAATGCTCCCCAATCTCTCGCTGATCGCATTGATCGTCAGATGCTTCATCCAGCTTGGTGCGCAATTGTTCGCGATCGTCGTCATCGTTCGCACTGTCATTGCGGCGCCGCCGCGCTCCTTCGCTATCTTCGCTGTCCGCCCGCTCTCCCAGGCCACCTGAGGGCTGCGGGTTCTAGCCGCGGCCACGCAGGTGATGTGCGGATGCGTGACGGCAATGAGGATGCTTCCGCGCAAGAGCAGCTCCTCCATGACTTCCTCGCGGTCGCGGCCCGACCTCTTCCCATCATCTTCTCTGCGCCGGACGCTCCCCATCCATGACGACTCGTCGTGACGTCATCGCCCAGCTGGCTGGCCTCACTGCCATGACCGCGCTGCCACGGGGCTGGCTGACTCAGACCTCCTCCGATCCACTCGATGGCACCATTGCGGAATACCAGGCGGGGCTCAGCCGCGGTGCCTGGACGGCTGCCGAAGTCACCGCGCGGGCCCTGGAGCGGTGCCGGAACGAGGGGACGGCCTGGCGCGCGATCGATGTGCTCGCTTCCACGGCGATCGATGAAGCCAGGGCCGCGGATGCCCGGAGGCGCGCGGGCAGGGTGCTCGGACCTCTCGACGGGGTGCCGGTCTTCGCCAAGTC
>JAAPAA010000088.1 GCA_012274165.1 Thiobacillaceae bacterium | reverse complement strand
GCCCAGCGCCTGTGCGCCCCTGTTCTCACAGCTACTCGAAGCCGGATTGCTCAACGAAGAAGATGTCTGGCGCCGCATCCGGCTGGCGCTGGATGCGGGCAATCTGCGTGTCGCGCAGGCGGTGGCCGGCGCCTTGCCGGAAGCGCAGCGCCCGGCCGCGAGTGTGTTCGATCAGGCCACGCGTGACCCCGCCCGTTTGCTGAATACGGGCGGAAAACTGAATTTCAGCCAGCGCGGCGATCGGGAGATTGCGCTGTATGCGCTGGATCAAGTCGCCAAGGGCAGTTCCAGTTCGGCCGAGCAAGCGCTGCGCAAACTTCCCGCGCAATTCAGTTCGGATGAGTTGCACATGGCCTGGGCGCGCGTTGCAACCTGGGCGGCCCGCCGTCATGAAGCGGTTGCGCTGGCGTGGTATCAGCGTGCGGGTCTGGTCGCCGTCACGGATTTTCAGCGTGAATGGTGGACGCGCGCCGCGCTGCGTGCGGGCGACTGGCAGACCGTGCAGCGAGTGATCGAGAGCATGGGCGACGCGACGCGCGCGCAGCCGGCCTGGCGTTACTGGCAGGCACGCGCCCTGCAGGAGAATAAACAGCGGCAGGCAGCCAATGCGCTGTTTCTGGCGCTGTCGCGCGAGCACCATTATTACGGCCAGCTGGCGCAGGAAGAGCTGGGGCCGGTGATGCAGGCGCCGCAGATCAATGTCAAAACCGGCGGCGAAAACCTTGCTGCGATCGCACGCCAGCCCGGGATTGCACGAGCCCAGGCTTTGTATGACCTCGGCTTGCGCAGCGAGGCCGCGCTGGAGTGGAACTGGACGATCCAGTCGTTTTCCGACAACCAGCTGTTGGCCGCCGCCGAGTTGGCGCGGCAGATGGCGTGGTATGACCGCGCCATCGACACCGCTGAACGCACCCGCGAACTGCACGATTTCGAATTGCGGTTTCTGGCGCCCTATCGCGAACTGGCGCATCAGTCCGCGATTGACAACCAGATCGACGAAGCCTGGGTATTTGGCCTGATGCGGCAGGAAAGCCGCTTCATCAACGTAGCGCGCTCCAATGTCGGCGCTGCGGGGCTGATGCAGATCATGCCCGCCACCGCGCGCTGGATTGCGCAGCGGCTGGGCATCAAGCGGTTTGCGGCGAGCGAGATGCAGGATCCTGCGCGCAATATCGAGTTCGGCGCGTATTACCTGAAACACATTCAGACCAGTCTGGATGGCTCGCCGGTGCTGGCCACCGCCGCCTACAATGCCGGTCCGGGACGCGCCCAGCGTTGGCGCGACACCCGGTCGATGGAAGCGGCTGTCTACATCGAATCGATCCCGTTTGCTGAAACCCGCAATTACGTCCAGAAAGTCATGAGCAACGCCATGTATTACGCCCAGCGTTTCGGACAGCCCTCAGCACTGTTGAAAGACCGGCTGGGCATGGTGCCGGCACGCAAGACGCCGCTTGAGCCGGTGCTGCAAGCCGACGACGCGCTGAAGAGCGAGCAGCCGGACGAATAGCGCGCAATCGACGCGTTCCACGCTAAAATCAGCATCGCCTTATATACAGACATCCTTTCATCATGAAGATTGAACGCATTTGCATTCTTGGCGGTTCCGGTTTTGTCGGCACCCATCTCGTCAGTCAACTCGCGGCGCGCGGCCTCAACGTGCGCGTGCTGAGTCACCGCCGTGAAATGGCCAAGGAATTGATCCTGCTGCCCACGGTTGAAGTGATCGAGACTGATGTACATGACCAGCAGGAACTGATCCGCCACTTCCGTGGCATGGATGCGGTGATCAATCTGGTGGGCATCCTGCACGAAAAAAAGGTCGGCCGGATCGACCTGCCCAGCGCGCGCCGGGGTGATTTTCATCAAACCCATATCGAACTGCCGCGCAAGGTGATTCACGCCTGTGGCGAAGCAGGCGTTAATCGTCTGCTGCACATGAGCGCGCTCGGCGCCCATCCCAATTCACGTTCGGCGTATCAGCGCTCCAAGGGCATAGCCGAAGCGCTGGTGCGCGAGTCCGGTATGCACCATATCGAGCATGAAAACTGGTATCTCAACGGCCCCAAACTGATCCACGGCTATGGGCTGAATGTCACGATTTTCCGGCCGTCGGTGATTTTTGGCCGCGGCGATTCCTTCCTGACGATGTTCGCCCGCCTGCTTAATATCTTCCCCGTGCTGCCGCTGGCCGATGCGGGCGCGCGTTTTGCGCCGGTGCATGTGGACGACGTCGCCCACGCCTTTGCCGACAGCCTCGACAACCGGGCGACCTATGGCCAGACCTATGACCTGTGCGGCCCCAAGGTCTACACCCTGAAAGAACTGGTGAGTTACGTCGGCGAAGTCATCGGCAAAAAGCGCAGCATCTTTCCGCTGGGCAATTGGCTCTCGTACCTGCAAGCCTGGGCGATGGAATTCAAGCCTGGCAAAAAGCTGATGACGCGCGACAACCACTACGCCATGAGCACCGACAACGTCTGCAAGGGCGGCTGGCCGGCCGTGTTCGGCTTTCAGCCCGCCGCGCTCGAAGCCATTGCGCCCGAATATCTGCGCGCCGACTCGCCGCGTGCGCGCTATGAAGGGTATCGGGAAAACGCTGGGCGTTAATGCCGTGACGCCGCCATGAAGACCTACATCGTTGGCGGCGCAGTGCGCGACCGGCTGCTGGGCTTGCCCGTAGTCGATCGCGATTACGTCGTCGTCGGCACGACGCCCGAGCAGATGGTGGCGCTGGGCTACCAGCCGGTAGGCAAGGACTTCCCAGTTTTTCTGCATCCCGGCACGCACGCGGAATATGCGCTGGCGCGCACCGAGCGCAAATCCGGCAAGGGCTACAAAGGCTTCACCGTCCACGCGTCACCGGATGTGACGCTGGAAGAGGATTTGTCGCGGCGCGATCTCACCATCAACGCCATCGCCGAAGATGAAGCCGGTGCGTTGACCGACCCCTATGGCGGCCAGCGCGATCTGGCCGCCAAAATTTTTCGTCATGTAAGCGCAGCCTTTGCCGAAGACCCGGTGCGGATCTTGCGCGTGGCGCGCTTTGCTGCGCGCTTTACCGAGTTTGCCGTGGCGGCGGAAACCAATGCGCTGATGCGGCAGATGGTGGACAACGGTGAAGTCGATGCGCTGGTGCCCGAACGGGTGTGGCAGGAAATTGCGCGCGGGCTGATGGAAGCGCAGCCCTCGCGGATGTTCCAGGTGCTGCGCGACTGTGGCGCGCTGGCTCGATTGCTCCCCGAGATAGACTGCCTGTTTGGCGTGCCGCAGCCGCCCCAGCACCACCCTGAAATCGATACCGGCGTCCACGTCATGCTCGTCGTCGACTGGGCCGCGCGCCAGGGGTTCGGCCTGCCGGTTCGCTTTGCTGCGTTGACCCACGATCTCGGCAAAGGCGTCACGCCGCCCGCGCTGTGGCCCAAGCATCACGGCCACGAAGCGAAAAGCGTGGCGCTGGTGCGCGCGCTCGGCGAACGCGTGCGTGTGCCTGCCGACTGCCGCGAACTGGCCGTCGCGGTGGCGCGCGATCACGGAAATGTTCACCGCGCATTGGAACTGCGCGCCGCCACCATCGTCGAATTGCTAGAGCGCGTCGATGCGTTTCGCCGCCCGGAACGCTTCACCGAATTTTTGCAGGCCTGCGAGTGCGACTTTCGCGGCCGGCCGGGCTACGAAGTGCGCGACTACCCCGCGCCGATTTATTTGGCGCAGGCGCTTGCTGCTGCACGTGCGGTCGATGCCGGGGCGGTGGCACGCAGCGTCACACCGGATAAAATTCGCGATGCGGTATTTCGCGCGCGGGTGGCTGCGGTCGAGTTCTGGAAACAAGCTATTTAACGATTTGAGGAAAAACCATGCCTTACAGTGAACAAACCGTACAGTCCGTGCGGACGTGGTCGGACAAGACTTTCAGCTTCACCCTCACCCGGCCGCAGGATTTTGACTTTGCCAACGGCGAGTTCGTCACCCTCGGACTCAAGCGCGAAGGCAAGCTGGTGGCGCGCGCGTATTCCATCGTCTCCACCGCCGACCGCGACCATCTGGAATTCCTCAGTATCCACGTGCCGGACGGCCCGCTCACCAGCCAACTCGTTCAGGTCCAGCCGGGCCACAGCGTGTGGGTAAACAGCAAGACCACAGGTTCGCTCACGCTCAACCATGTGCTGCCCGGCCGCACGCTGTATATGCTCGCCACCGGCACCGGGCTGGCGCCCTTTATCAGCCTGGTGCGCGACCCTGAAACCTATGCGCGGTTTGAACGCGTGGTGCTGGTGCATTCAGTGCGTACCGTCGCCGAGCTGGCTTACCGTGAAGAGTTCGAGACGCTCGGTAATCCACAGCTGATGTATGTGCCGACGGTGACGCGCGAAGTGTTTGTCACCCCTGAACGTGGCGCCGAGCTGTTTCGAACCGGACTTTTATCGCAGCGGCTCGGGCTGCCCGCCCCCGACCCCGAACACGACCGCGTGATGATCTGCGGCAATCCCGAGATGACACGTGAGATGACCACGCATCTGAAAGACAGCGGCTGGACGCTGACCAACCATCGCGGGGTCGGCAATTTCAGCACCGAGCTGGCTTTCGTGGTTCATCACGAATAGGGCGGGCTTGCGTCACTCCTCAACATCCGGGGGGCCGCCCTTTAATCGGCCGAACTCAGTCATCCCACTCCCGGCCACGATCATGGCCGCGACGGTCGTTGTCATGGTGGCGATGATGCCGTTCATCGCCATGCCAGTCGTTGCGCGAGGGGTAATACAGGACGCGCTGCACCGGGTAATACGGCGCGCGCACGACAACAGGGGCGCGGTAGTAGACCGGCGCTACGGGTACATAGCGATAGCCCCCGCTTTGATAGTACAGATTGAATCCGTTGAGCGGCGCGCCAATTGAAACGGCGATGTTCGGTTCGGCAACAACGACGCGGCTGCTGTAGCCGGCACCGTGGCCGTGATAGCCGCCGTCGGCGAGTGCCGCGACAGGCATAGCGAGGAGCGTGGCGGCGAGAAATGTGGTGCGTAACATGGTCAGTTCCTTTCATGAAGTAAGGGGCGTGTGGCTTGGTCGCCTCAACTGCGATGGCCTCTTTTCCAGCCGGGTTCGTCCTCGTCCTGCGCGATGCGGTATGACACGTTGAGCTTGAGGAATTCGCCTGGGTCATAGGGCAGGCGGGTGGTGAATTCGCGACCGTTGAAGCGGTAGCGCACGTCGTACCCGATCACCACCTGGCGGATGTTGTCGTGGGTGGCGCAGCGTTCCACCTGGGTGGGGCGCGATTCGGTGTACACGCCGCGATCATTCCAGCGGTCTCCCACGACCGCACCGGTGGCCGCACCGACGGCGGCTGCGGCGACTTTGCCGTTGCCTTTGCCGACGGTTGAGCCGATCAGGCCGCCCGCGATGGCGCCGAGGATTGCGCCGCCGGGACTGTTTGCGTTGCGGTAGCTCTGCGTTTCGTAACCGGTGGTTTCGGTCCAGCATTCCTTGCGCGGTTCGTTGATGGTGTCGTAAACCGGTTCGCTGGCAACGACGGGGGCGCGCACGATCATTTCATCGTCCTGGCGACGGTCGGCCCGGGCGCTGCCGCTGGCTGCGACCAGCACGGCGATCAGGGTTGCGATCCGGGTGGTTTTGCGTGTGCGTGGATTCATGTTGGGTCTCCTCATTGATTCAAAGTGATGCAGGTTGATGGCGTTTTAGTGGCGGGGCTGACGTGGTGCGTTGCCTTTGTTGTCGGGTTGTTGATCTTGTTGCTGGCGGCGTTCGTAGCCATAGCCATAGCTGGAGGGCTCGTCGCGTCGCGTGTCGCGCTTGCTGTTGCGCGTGTCCTTGTTTTCGTTGCGCGGTTCCTGACGAGCGTCGTCGCGGGCGTCGCGCGCAGCCACCATGAACGATCCATCCAGACCATCCGGGTTCGCCTGGGCAGGCGCAGCCAGCGCGAGCCCCAGTGCGGCCAGACCAAACATCCATGTGTGACGTGTATTCATTTTGTCTCCTTGTTCGGGGGGCGATGTCTCGCTCCCACGCTTTGCAGTTTGGGTGAGAAAAGTAAGCGCTCTGTTTCACGCAGGGGCGATTTTGTAACGGTGTGTAACTGGATGGGAAGCGCACGGGAGGCGCGCTATAGTTGCCGCATGGAAAAAGACCTGATTTATGTGACGGATGATGATCCAGGCATCCGTGAACTGGTGGCCGAATACTTGAGTACACAGGGTTACGTGGTTGAAACGGCAGCGGATGCGGCTGCACTGGATCGACTGCTCGCGGTGCGCCTGCCGCAGCTCGTGGTACTGGACTGGATGATGCCGGGCGAAGATGGTCTGTCGATCGCCCGCCGTCTGCGCGCGCAGCCGGGGTTTCCGCCCATCATCATGCTGTCGGCCAAGGGCGAGGACATTGATCGCATCATCGGTCTCGAAGTCGGCGCGGACGATTATTTGCCCAAGCCGTTTAATCCGCGCGAACTGCTGGCACGCATCCGCGCGGTGCTCAGGCGGCACGATGTGGTCCCCGCGCAGGCTGCGGCGGGGACTGCCAAAACCTTTGCGTTTGGCCCCTTCGTCGTCAACCTTGACGCCCGCATGCTCAGTCGGGACGGGGCTGAAATCGCGCTCACCGGCGGTGAATACGAATTGCTGGAGATATTTGTCGCCCACGCCAACCGTGCACTGTCGCGCGACTGGCTGATGGATCAGCTGCGTGGCTTCGAGCGTGACCCGTTCGACCGCAGTATCGATGTACGGGTGAATCGCCTGCGCAAGAAAATCGAGGACGATCCGGCCAATCCGGCTTACATTCGTACCCAACGCGGACAGGGCTATTTGTTTGTGCCGCGGGGTAAAGATTAGTGGTCTGCTGGACGTAGCGTATATACGCGATCATCACGCCAACTGATCCTGACTTTTGGGTATGCGCCTCCTGATAAAAAAACGAGATGACTTCTGCCTCTTCCGGAACGGGTAAAAAGGAACAACGACGCCATGCGCGGCTGGCCACGTCGCAGACTGCGCACATCCGGTTTGGCGAAGGCGAAGCCATCCTCGCCGAAATCCGTGACTATTGCCAGACCGGTTTGTACGTGGCCTTTCCGGGCGCGCGGACACCCGATGCGGCCATTCCGGCGCTGGTAGGCGATTCCGTGCAAGTGGCGTTTGTCGTGGACGGCTCTGGCGCATTGCGGTGCAGAGGGCGGGTCGCGCATGTGTCGCCCGGTGGGGTGGGCGTCTTCACCGCAACCCTGTCCGAAGCGATCGTGCAGACCTTGCGTACGGCGAGTGGACAGCGTGCCCAGCCCGATTCAAATGGGCTGAGCTCCGGCCTGAGCCCGCAACAGGCGCAGGCGCTGCAACGGGAATGCACCAGCCAGTTCCGCAGCTTCCTTGATACGGTGATGCTGGATTTTTTCCAGCGCGCCTTGGAGCGGCTGGCTGAAGCAGGCCAGGACGAGCCGAGTTTTCTGGAGCGCTCCCGCTTTGGCTACGGCGTCCAGGAACTGACGCAGCGCCGCAGCCGGATCGAAGACGATTTTTTCAATGCCATACGCGACCGCATTCAATATGTCGGGTCGATCACGGAAGCTTCATCGGAGGGGGAAACGGCGAACAGGCTTTCCCTCGTCGACGAGGCCGAATTCGAGGACTGGCTGAGCTTGTCAGCGGTCATCAAGCAGATCGAGTCGGATATTGCCTCCCCGCTCGGCGAGTTCGAGCAGCGCTATAGCAGGCTGACCGGCATGCGGGTCGACCGGAAGAATAATCCCCTCGGCCCGGAATCGATCGGCCATGCCTTCCAGGATGCCATTCAGGTGCTGGATTTCTCCAATCCCATGCGGGCGATTCTTTACAAGGCGCTTGGGCAAGCGGTATCGAACCAGGGCCTGGCGGTTTACCAGCAGCTCAATCAGACGCTGGCTTCCCTGCCGCCGGCCGCCCTGCCCGAACCGGGCCGCGACAGGGCGAAGCCGAAGCCTGACCCGGCCGCCGCGGTTCAAACCGCCGAAAGCCACAAGTTCAGGCCGGATCTCGCCGAAATCGCCGACACCCTGAACGCACTCTACAAGCAGGATCAGACGGGTGCGCCCCAGACCCCGGAAAGCGCCGAATACAGCCTGGACCGTATTCTGGCGACCCTCAATCAATCCCAGCGACGCGCAGCCAGCGAGACACCGGTGGCATCTGCCGCGCGATCCAGCCGTCAGACGGGCGCTGTCCCGGGGCATCCGGCTGCCGCGCGGCCTGACATTCTGCAAATGGTCAGCCGCTTGCAGCAGACCGCCCGCCAGATGGGCGGTCGCGATGCGTCGGCACTGAGAGCTGTTGCTGCGACGGGCGGCGCCGGGACGGCATTGGCGGAGGTCAGCCTGCGCGAGCTGCAGCTCGCGCTGGAGGGTTTGCCACTGGTGAACCAGGCAACGGCAGGCAAGTCGGTGTCATTGACCGATCAGATCGATGCGTACATTGCCGCGAGCGGGGGCGAGGCCAGGCGGATTGCGCCGGGCCAGCGGCTGATTCTGGATACCACCGCGGATCTGTTCGCCCGGGCGCGGGCGGACTTCGTGCCGAGTTCGGACGTGGAGTTGCTGGTGAAGCGGCTGGAGCGTCCGCTGCTTAAGCTTGCGCTGCAGGACGCCGACTTTCCCAACCAGCCTGACCATCCTGCCCGGCAAGTACTCAACCTCATCGAGCAATACGCCGTGGCGGCGGATGACCAGGGCAAGTTTTTCGATGCCAAGCTGCAACGCTTCCTCTACCTGCTGGTGGATCGTGTTTGCAGCCGGGCCGACGCGGATCCGGCTATTTTCGGGATGGTTCGCGACAGTCTCGAAAAGGTGCTGTTGCCGATCCTGCAAATCCGCAGAACGCGGGTGGCGCGCCTGCAGGAAGCCAGCGAGGGGCGGGAGCGCATCCGTTCGGCGCGCACTCGGGTCAACGCGGCGCTGGAACAGCGTTTGGCTGGGCGCGAGGTGCCCGCGATGCTGTTGCGCCTGCTGGATGCCGGTTGGCGTCAGTATCTTATCCTGCTGGAACTGCGCCAGGGGGCGCAGGGCGAATCCTGGGACGCCGGCCTGGCGGTGCTGGATCGGCTGTACGCCGAGTTCAGTCCCGCCGATGCGGACACGCCCCGAATTCCCGAGACGAATCAGGTATTGCTGGGCGAGATCGAGCGCACACTGGCGATGGTTAATGTCGACGCCAAGCTGCTGGCTGTGTTCATGGACGAGTTGAGCGACAGGCTGTCCGATGCGTCATCGCACGCCGCTGCCGGAGCCGCGATGGTGTTGGTGCCGCCGGGCAGACTGGCTCCCTCGCAAGGAGAGGGGGGCGAGGCGCCCGCGCATCGCCGGCTGGCGGATCGCCTGCGAGTGGGCGACTGGTGGGACTTCAATCTGGACGGCGGCAGGGTTTCGATGCAGCTCATCTGGGTCAGCCAGCCGCCATTGAGCTGTGCTTTTTCCAATCGCTCTGCGACCAGCAAGACCGATCTCACCCTGGCCGAACTTGCCCGGCGGATGCAGAGTGGTCTCGTCAAACCAGGCAAGGATCTGGATATGCCGCTGTTCGAGCGTTCGGAACACGCCTTGTTCGATGAGACCTATCAGCGCATGGTGCATCAGGCCATGCACGATCCGGTGACGGGCTTGCTCAATCGCAAGGGGTTTATGCAGCACCTGAATCAGCTGGCAGCGCCAGATCAGGAGGGCAAGGCGCACGCGATTGGCATTATCGAGTTCGACCAGCTCCGCATGATCAACAACACCTGCGGGGTGGAGGCGGCGGAAGGCCTGGCGCGCATTCTGGCCAATGAGGTTCGCGCGCAAATCGGCCCCGATGCAGCGCTGGCCACTTTTCGCGACGACACCCTGGCGGTTGTGCTGCCCAACCGCAGTCGAGACGAAGGGTGCCAGGCCATCGACAGCCTGCTCAAGCAGGTGAAGGACCACCCTTTCCAGCATGGACCGCACAGTTACAGCATCGGTTTCAATATCGGCTTGACCGAATATGCGCCGACCCGATTCAGCGCGGTGGAAGCCATCCGGCGCGCCGACTCGGCCTGCATCACGGCAAAGTCGATGGGGCGCAACCGGATGCAGATCTATGAACAGGCCAGCCCCCAGTTACAGTCCCAGGAGTCGATGATGGACTGGGCAGGGCGCCTCGACTCCTTCCTCAAAGGCAACGGCTTGTATTTGCGCTGTCAACAGGTGCGGCCCATCGGTGCGGATACGTCCCGCCTGCCCTATTACGAGATTCTGCTGGGTATCGATAACGAGGCCGGACAGGAAGTCAGCCCCATGCACTTTGTTCCCGCAGTGGAAAGCCTGCAGCGCTCGCACGAACTGGATATCTGGGTGATGCAGAAAGTGTTCGAATGGATCAGGGCCAACCCGTCGGATTTCGCGTCTCTGGGCGGCTTCGCCATCAACCTGTCGGCCAACTCGCTGAGCAATCCCGAAGTGATGGCCTATCTGCAGCAGGTGCTGCCGGGTAGCGACCTCCCCACCCACAAGATCGCCTTCGAAATTACGGAAACCGCCGCCATCGAGAGTTATGGCGCCGCGCAGGATTTCATCCGGGAAATTCGCCGCTATGGCTGCACGTTTTCACTGGACGACTTTGGCAGCGGCTTTACCTCTTACGCACATCTGAAAAACCTGCACACCGATACGCTCAAGATCGACGGCAGTTTCGTCAGGGACATGCTGCAGAACCCGGACGACTACGCCATGGTCAAGTCGATGAACGACATCGGACATTCGCTGGGCCTGATCACGGTGGCCGAGTACGTGGAGTCGCCCCTGATTCTGGATGCTCTCCGGGAAATCGGGGTCGACTATGCCCAAGGCTACGCCATCCACAAGCCCTGCCGCATCGACGAACTGTTGTCGGCGCAGGTGCCTGTATTCGGGAACTGAGTGCGCGCTGGCCGCGTAAGCTGCGACCTGCTCAGCCCTGACCGATGCCCCATTCACTTTTCGCCCGCACCGCGCTGACACTGGCGCTGGCCTTCATCGTGTTTCAGGCGGCGGCGTTCTGGGTGGTGTATCGCACCCTGATCGTACCGGTGGCGGAGCGCTCGGCGAACGACCTGGCGGGCCTGGTCGTGCTGTCGGCGCAAACCTGGGTGGAGTTGCCGCCGCAGACGCGCGCGGCGTTCGAACGCGAACTGGCGAATCGCCACGGCTTGCGCCTGACCACCGTCGATGTGGGCGCGACGGCCGATGCGCCACGGTTTACGTTTCGCAGCCAGATCGAAGCAGCATTGAGTCAGCGGCTGGGCGACGCCGTGGTGTTGCACGGAGTGCCGGGCACGGCGGCAGCGTGGCTGGATATTCCGCTGGGCGGGCACGATTTGCGGGTGGGGTTTTTCCCCGATCGCTATGCCGTCAAGCTGCCGCTGGCCGCCATTGCGGTCGTCGCGCTGGGCACGTTTCTGAGCCTGTTGACTGCGCTGCTATTGGTGCGCCGCATCACGGTTCCACTGGCGCGTGCGGCGCAGGCGGCCGGCCAAGTAGGGGCAGGTGAG
>JAAPAA010000087.1 GCA_012274165.1 Thiobacillaceae bacterium | reverse complement strand
GGGGTCGTCGATGAAGGTGCTGCCGTGCAGTGCGGGCTTGCGTTGCAGCCGGCCCTTGACGCCGGTGAAGCCGGACAGGCCGGCGGCGATGCTGCGCAGGCTGATGTCGAGTGCGAACGCAGCGGCAGCCGCAGCCAGCGCGTTCATCACGTTGTGTTCGCCGGGTACCTGCAGCGCCACGTCCAGCGTGCCACGGGGCAGCGTGATGGTGAGGGCCGAGCCGAATGCGGTGGGCTCAAACTGGCCACGTACCTTGCTGGATGCAGCCAGAGCGAAATCGATGATCGGGCGCTGCGCATTCTGTACTCGCCACAACCTGGCATGGGCGTCGTCGGCGTTGAAGACCGCGATGCCCGCATCATGCAAGCCGTTGAAAATTTCGCCCTTGGCGAGTGCGATGTTTTCCACCGAGCCCAGAAAGCCTATGTGCGCAGTAAGCGCATTGATGACCACCGCAATATTGGGCTGCGCCAGCCGGGTCAGATAGTCGATCTCGCCCGCGTGGTTCATGCCCATTTCCAGCACGGCGAACCGATGCGTGTCACGCAGGCGCAGCATCATCAGTGGCAGGCCGATATCGTTATTCAGATTGCCTTCGGTGCTGAGCACGGCGGCATCCGACCCGGCTTCGATGCGCAGGATCGCCGCCAGCATTTCCTTCACCGTGGTTTTGCCGTTGCTGCCGGTGATGCCGATGACGGGCAGGCTGAAACGCTGACGCCAGACTGAGGCCAGGGTGCCAAGGGCGCGACGGGTGTCGTCGACGCGCAGGGCATGCTGGAGTTCGGGCGCCTGTTTGGCGTCGAGCACGACGCCGACTGCGCCCTGCTGCAGGGCGCGCGTAGCGTAAGCGCCGCCGTCGAATTTATCGCCGCGCAGCGCGAAGAACAGATCGCCCGGCTGGATCGTGCGGCTGTCGGTGCAGATGCGCAGCACCTCGGCGTCGGTGCCGCTGAACGGTACGCCGAGCATGGCGGCAGCTTCCGAAAGACGCATCATCGGCAGGCTCATGTCCACGCCTCCAATGCCTTTTTGGCTACAGCCACATCCGAGAACGGATGCCGCTCACCCGCGACTTCCTGATAGTCCTCGTGCCCTTTGCCGGCGATCAGTACGACGTCGCCCTGATGGGCCTGACCGATGGCCTCGAAAATGGCGCGGGCGCGATCGGGTTCGACGTGGTTCAGTCCATCCTGCCTGGCGCCGCTGACCCCCGCCAGGATGTCGTCGATGATGCGGCGCGGGTCTTCGTTGCGCGGGTTGTCGCTGGTGATCCAGACTTCATCCGCACCTTGCGCCGCTGCGCGGCCCATCAGCGGGCGCTTGCCGCTGTCGCGGTTACCGCCGCAGCCAAACACGCAGATCAGCCGGCCGCCGCTGACGATTTCGCGCAGGGTCGCCAGCACTTTTTCCAGCGCGTCGGAGGTGTGGGCGTAATCCACCACGACCAGCGGATGGGCGTCGCCTCCCAGGGTTTGCATGCGCCCCGGCGGCGGCTGGACGTGGGCCAAGGCCCGGCAGGCGTCGTCCAGTTTGACGTCGGACACCAGCAGCGTGGTCAGCACGGCCAGCAGGTTGGCGGCGTTAAAGCGCCCCAGCAGCGGCGCGTCGATCTCGGCATCGCCCCAGTCGGTGTGCGCCCGCAGCTGCAAGCCATTTTGCGACAGGCGCAACTTTTCGCCTACCACCGCTCCGCGCTGGAAACCGTAGCCCGCGACCCGGGTGGACCGGATGGACTGTTCAAGTTGCTGGCCGAACGGGTCATCCAGGTTGAGTACCACCGACGCCAGCCCCGGCCAGTTGAACAATTGCGCCTTGACGGCGGCATAGCTGTCCATGTCGCCGTGATAGTCGAGATGGTCGCGAGAGAGATTGGTCAGCACCGCCACATTGAATGCGGTGCCGTTGGCGCGCCCCTGCACCAGGCCGTGCGACGACACTTCCATCGCGCACGCGGTCGCGCCCTGTTGCCGGTAAAACGCCAGGCGTTGCTGCAATTCGATGGCGTCGGGGGTGGTGTTGAGCGCAGGCATCAGCGCGCCGGGGAAGCCGTTACCGGCGGTGCCGATGATGGCGGTCTTGCGTCCCTGCTGCGCGAACGCCTGGGCGATCCAGTGCGCCACCGAGGTTTTGCCGTTGGTGCCGGTGATCCCGACCATGTGCAGTGCGCGCGACGGCTCGCCATAGACATGCGCGGCGATTTCGCCGATGCGGGCCTTGAGGTCGGCCACCCCGGCGTTGGGCGTGGCAAGCGCGGGATCCCACTGGTAGTGGTCGGCTTCCCATAACACGCCGTCGACCCGCTGCGCCACCGCCTGCGCGATGAAGTCGCGGCCATCGCGTGATTCGCCCGGATACGCCGCGAACACCATGCCCGGCAAGGCCTTGCGGCTGTCGTTGACGAGCTCCGCAGGGTCCAGGCCGAGCCGTTTCAAAATATGCGCCACCGGTTCGTGCATGGCCTGAGCCGCGGGAGCGGGTTTGAGCTGGGCTTTTGCCATTACACCCCCTTGCCCGCGGATGGCATGACGGGCGGAGCACTTTGCGTCAACCGGGTTGCCGTTTCGGGTGCGTCGGGCGGCAGCGCCAATTGGCGCAGACTGCCGGCCATGACCTGGGCGAACACGGGGCCCGCCACGCTGGCACCGTAGTAAGCGCCGTCGGACGGCTCGTCGATCACCACGCCGATGATGAGGCGCGGGTTGGAGGCGGGCGCCATGCCGATGAACGAAGACAGGTAGCGGTCCGGGGCATAGACGCCATTGACCACTTTGTGCGCCGTGCCGGTCTTGCCTGCGATGCGGTAACCCGGCACGTGGATGCTCTGACCGGTGCCGCCTTCCTGGGTGACGGCTTCCATCATGGCGCGCACTTCACGTGCGACATGGACTGAAAACACCCGTTCACCCGTCACTTCCTGCGGCTCGCGTTTGAGGAACGACAGCGGCATCACTTCGCCGTCGTTGGCGAACGCCATGTAGGCGCGCGTCATCTGTAACAGGCTGACCGACAGACCATAGCCATACGCCATGGTGGCCTGTTCGACCGGTCGCCAGGTGCCGGGATCGCGCAGGAGACCGGCGGTTTCGCCGGGAAAACCGGAGCCGGGTTTCTGGCCGAGACCGACGCGGTGCAATACCTCCCAGAATTGTTGCGGCGTCATCGCCATCGCCATTTTGGCGGCGCCGATGTTGCTCGATTTCTGGATGATTTCAGTCACGGTCAATTGGGGATGCGGGTGGTCGTCGCGTACCAGCTTGCTCCCGACCCGAAAGTTGTCGGGTGTCTGGATCACGCTGTCGGGACGGAACAGGCCGCGTTCCAGCACCGCCGCCGCGACAAATGGCTTGACGGTGGAACCCGGCTCGAAAGTATCGATTACCGCGCGATTACGCATCGGATCCGGTTTGTAGTTGCTGCGGTTATTCGGGTTGAAGACCGGCTGATTGACCAGCGCGAGAATTTCGCCCGTTTTGGCATCGAGCACCACGATGCTGCCGCCCTTGGCCTTGTGAGTCGTGATTGCGGCGGCGAGTTCACGGTGCGCCAGATACTGGATGTTGAGGTCGAGCGACAGGGCCAGATTGCCGCCCATCTGGGCTGTTTTGATGGGGGCCAGGTCGCGGATGATGTTGCCGTGCCGGTCGCGCACGATCTGGCGCTCGCCTTCGCGTCCCACCAGCCATGACTGATAGGCGCGCTCGACGCCTTCCTGTCCGACGTCATCCACATTGGTGAAGCCGACCACTTGCGCGGTCACTTCGCCCGCTGGGTAATAACGCCGGAATTCGCGTCGCAAATACAGGCCGGGCACGCCCATGGCGGCGATTTTGAGTGCCTGCTCGGGTGTGACCGGGCGGCTCACGCCGAATTCGCCACGACCTTCACGCTTCAACTTTTTCGATAGCTCGGCCACCGGCATGTCCAATACGCTGGCCAGATGCGCGCGTTGTTCGACTGTCAGTTCGAGTTCGGACGGACGCGCCCATAGCGATTCGACCGGCGTACTGATCGCCAGCAGCTGGCCGTAGCGATCCGACACCTGGCCGCGATGGGTCGGCAGGGTGAGGTTGCGGTTGGATACCGCATCGCCTTTTCCCCGCAGATAGTCGGTGTTGAGCCCCTGCAGATAAAACGCGCGCGCAGTCACCAGAACCAGCCCACCGATCAGCAGCCCACCCACGGTCGCCATGCGCCAGGGGGCAAGATTGAGCTTGAGCAATTGATGCGAGCGGGCGTTGCGGGGCTGATAGCTCATGGTGCGCCCACCGGAGTTTCTGCCGGGGTTTCGACGTGGATGCGTTCTTGCGGCGGCGACATCAGTCCGAGCCGGGTGCGCGCGAGCGTGTCCACGCGCGCCGGATTGGCCCAGGTGCTCTGTTCCAGTTGTAATTGTCCCCACTGCTCGTCGAGCAGGCGCGCTTCTTTTTTCAAACGTTCCAGCCCTACAAAATACGTGCGTGAACGGTGCTGCGCCTGGATGAGCGCCAGCGAGCACCCTATCAACACCAATGCCAGCACGATGTTGAGACGGCTCATGTCACCCCGCCCACGCGCTCTGCCACCCGCAGCACGGCGCTGCGTGCGCGCGGATTGGCCGCGATTTCGGCGTCGCTTGCGCGCTGCGCACGCCCCACCAGCCGCAAACGGCCGGGCTTCAGCATGGCGGCCGGAATGGGCAGACGGCGCGGCGCTTGTTCGCCCAGCGCTTCATCGCGCATATAGCGTTTGACGATGCGATCTTCCAGCGAATGAAAGCTGATGACCGCGAGCCGGCCAGCGGGCAGAAGCGCATCCACACATTGCGGCAACACGGCGCTCAACTCTTCCAGTTCGCGGTTGAGATAAATCCGTATAGCTTGAAAGCTGCGCGTGGCCGGGTGCTGCCCCGGTTCATGCCATTTAATCGTTGCGGCGATGAGACGCGCCAACTGCCCGGTAGTGCGGATGGCTTCAACTTGCCGCGCTGCAACAATCGCGCGCGCAATCGATTTAGCAAACCGCTCTTCCCCGTAGCTGCGGATGACTTCACTGATTTCTCCCTCTGCCGCTGTCGCCAGCCAGTCCGCTGCCGACAGCCCGCTTCCCGGATCCATGCGCATATCGAGCGGCGCATCGAAGCGGAAGCTGAATCCGCGCGTGGCGTCGTCCAGCTGCGGCGACGACACGCCTATATCCAACAAAATGCCATTCACCTGTGGCACGCCCAGCTCACCGAGCACTGCGCCCAAGCGTGAAAACGTGCTTTGCATCAGCGTCAGCCGCTTGTCCTGCAAATTCGCGCCGGCGCGAATGGCGTCCGGATCGCGATCCAGTGCGATCAAACGCCCCTTCGCGTCCAGCCGGTCGAGCATCAGGCGACTATGTCCGCCGCGCCCGAAGGTGGCATCGACATAAACGCCATCGGGTTGGATCGCCAGCGC
>JAAPAA010000086.1 GCA_012274165.1 Thiobacillaceae bacterium | reverse complement strand
CCGCTATTGGGATCCTCCAGTCACGCATTCACGAAGTTTGGGCATTGCGTTCGGGTTCTTCGCTGGAAGACCGCCCTCGCTACACCCCAACCACTTGCTTCGAAACGTTTCCGTTTCCTGAAGGCTTGGGGCCCGACATCCCCTCTGCGCAATACGCAGGCGATCAAAACGCTTCGGCGATCGCAGCAGCTGCGCAAGACCTATTCAAGCTGCGTGATCACTATCTCAACCCGCCAGAATGGACGGATTGGGTGATCACCGAAGAGGAAGAGGCGGCCGGATTTCCAAAACGTCCTGTTCCTAAACCCGGCCACGAAGCCAAACTGAAGGAGCGCACGCTTACCAATCTCTACAACGCCCGCCCCTCGTGGTTGATTATGGCGAAGGAAAAGTTGGATAAAGCTGTCGCTGCGGCCTATGGCTGGACCGATTACACCGCGGAATGGAAGAACGAAGATGTACTGCGCCGTCTACTTGCACTAAACAAGGAACGTAGCGGATCGTAGGGGCGGCCAATTCGCTGGCGGCCCTAAGGGTTGGCTCAGTCACGTAATTCTTCTACTCGGTAATGAAGATTTGCTCCCCCGACAAGGCGCTCTGCGCAGATTCAGAGTCGAGACAACTTGACCGCAGATTTCAAGGTCCGATGGTGAAAGGTCGCTTTGGGTCGCTCGCGACTGGCTGATCAACGACGGTAGTCGGCGGCTCTACCGGCCATAGCTGACCATCGCGCTTGGATGGCTGCTGTCCGCGAGGCACCGGACGCTCTACGGCTTCGCCTGGCAGGCGCTGGTCGGCCACTTCCAGTCGGTCACCACCGGCCGCTATCGGGCATTGCGCCGCTTGAGGCAATGGCGGCGGCAGGATTGGATGGCCACCCGTTCGGCGAGCTTCTCAGCCGAGACCACTTTGGCCGGCTAATCGAGGTGCACGGCACCTACACATTGCAATGGGCCGTCTCGGATGCACCGATGTTGTCAACGCCTAAGATGATGTCGCGAGAGAATCCCACCGAACAGTCTCCTCAAATACGGTGGAAGACGTCTGCCGTTTCGGCCGTAGACGCTGAGCCGCGAGGCGAACACCCTGTCGAAGACACGCCGACGGACGGCACGTCCATGCAGAAGTGCTCCCATGGCCATTCCTGCGTAGGTGCCGGCTGTTGAGGGCGGAAGCTTTCTGACCGCAAGCGATAGGAACTCTACGCAGACGTTCACACCCGACAAGAGCTCAAGCGTCGGACGCCGAAAGGTTTCAAACGCAGCTCGGATTGCCGGATGAACCTTTTGCGGCTGACCGGAAGCAAGCTCCATCAGGTCGCGACCGTTGACGCTGACGAAATCGTGGTTGCCAAGGATCTTTGCTGCGAGGCAATCCGCATAGCACTTCTGGTCAAGATGACGCCGCTCGCAGGCGACCATCCAAACTGGCTGGAGAGCTGACGACATTGATACCCCAGCCTGCCCCGCGAGAAGCCGCAGTCCGCCGTCCTCTGACAGCAGGGCGGCGTTCTTCTCGAGGCACAAGAGGACACATTCGCCCGAAGGGTCGTCAATGACGCGAACCAGCTCTCGCAACTCCTTCGACTGTTCTTCAGGCCCTGCCGTCGCGACGACGTCACAGTGCTCGTCAATGAAAGCAAGCACCGACCGTAGGAAGTGCGTGCGGTGGCGCCTGTACGCGTCGGACAGCTCGATGATTCGCAGACGACCGTCCTGCTCCTGCATCGAAGCAGCACGTTCCCCAGGCAACTCCTGCATGATCTCCAACAACTTCTGGCGCTGCGCCTCGGGTATCAACGGGCGACCGATCGTCGCAACAACAGCTTTGCTGGTTTTCCGTAGCAGCATCTCCGCGATCGTGAAGAGATCCGTGACGAATCGCTGCCCGTCCCTTCGTATCGTCGCGAATGCCGCTTGACGCTCATCCTCGCTTCCAATGCCGATGAACAGGCTATGCTCTTTGAATGGCCACTCCAAGAGCAAAGTAATCGGGTCCGAACCCACGATCTGAGCAAGCAGCCCGATCGGGACGCGTTTCTCCCGATAGAGTGCGAACGCCGCGTCAACGTGCTCCCTGCGTTTGCGAGCCTGCTGCAAGAGCGTATCGATGTCGACCTTGCCGTCGTCCTTGATCACCCGGACGCTCCACACGGGACCGTGTGATCCAGGCTTGGACGCGATCAGCTCGTGTGCCTTCTGCAAGGCGTAAGCGAAGAGGCTGATGACCTGAACGACCTCCGCCTCAATGGTTGCCATACCTCGCGTAGCGGTGCGCTTCTCTCCAACGCCAGCGCCCGTTAGTTCTTCCGCTTCTCTTGTCGCGGGCGCAACGAGCTCGGGCCATGTTTCCGCCGGCTCCGCGTCAGGATCGTCGATGGCCACCCACCAACGTTCATTGCCCGCGCGTAGCTCCACTGCACTGCTCGGTCCAATTTGCTCAGGAACGGCGAGTGCCTCGACGGACTTGGCCATCAAGACTTGCGCGAGAAAAATGCCCGCCACGCGCGCATTGTTCGGGTGCTTCCTAAAGAGTGTGAATAGCCGTCTGAGACCAAGCTGCGGTAGACCGGCTGCAACCTGCAACTTCGAAAACTCCAACTCCTGATCAACGCGAGCCTTCTTCAGGGCAGGATCGGATGCAGCGAACTCCTTCAATCGCTCCATCTCGTTCAGCCGATAAAGGGCTATTCCAAAGCCCAAGGCTACGTCAGGGGGGAGCGGGCCCGGCGCAAGGTCACGCTCGAGCAGGTCGCGCATGCGCTTCCAGTCCATCATCCTGGAAGCAAGGTTGATCTCGATGTGGCGGACGGTCTGCCGCGCCCGGTCTTCTGGAGTGAGCTTTTCGAGAATGAGTTGAGCTTTTCTCCGCTGATCGCACGAGACCAGGCACTGCAACCACTTGATAGTCAGCTCGTCTGCCCGCGGCGCTTCGATGAAGCGCTCGTAGAGGGTCGCTGCCTCGGCATACATGTCCAGATTGCCGAGCAGATCGGCGACCTGCAGAACGTCCGCGCCAGTCGCTTGACCAGGTAGCAAAGCGATGCATGCTCGCGCCGCGCTTCTCGCCTCTGCAGTCTTTCCGGAGTATTCGAAGAGCTGAGCAGCGATGACCCCTCCCAACACGTGATTCGGGTGCTGAGCGATGTACTCCTGCGCCCGCTGTAGTCCGAGCGGCCGATCGCCGCTTCTCCAGGCTGCAACGGCTGCCAGCGGCGCAACCTCCTGAAGACGAGCGTCCTCTCCGATTCGCTTTGCTGCCACGCCTTCAATCTCTGCGTTCCAAGCGACGTCTCCAAGATTTGCCGAGGCCTCGGCAAGCAGAGCAATGGCAGACGGAGGCAGCGAGTCAAGCCGTCCGTTCGTAAGTGCCTTGAGGCCAGCCAGATCCTTGTTCTCAGCCAGCTCAACCAAGCGCGTACGCAGCAACTGCTCGAGGTTTGGGTGCCGTGCCAGAAGTTGAACGGCAATGGACCTCGCGCGGCCCAACTCGTCAAGGACGGTTAGCGATGAGGTAACGTTTGTCGCGAGCTCCTCAGATAGATGCACGCTTTGAATCGCCGCCAGAGTTTCTTCCAGTGGCTCAAACCGGCGCAGGGCATCCTCCAGAGCGGCTCGCCGTTCCTCAGGCATTTGCCCCAAGAATGCTGCCACGTTCCCGACACCGACCCAGGAAAGTGCCTCGGCAAGGTAGGCGCGTCGCCCGTCTAGAGATCCTCCGTCGAGATCAATGCACCGCCTGAGCAACGCAATCGCGCCCGCCTGATCCCCCGCATTTGCTCGAATGCGCGCAAGGGAAAAGAGATAATCTGACTTCTCGCGTAGATCCTCGGGAGACTTGCCATCCTCGGGCTCTTTACCGAGCTGCGCTCGAATATGCAGGCGCATGCCCCAGAGCGGCGCACTCGATGGAAATTTGGCAAGCGCCTCATCACAGGCGACTTCGGCTGCCTCGAACTTCTTCTGTAGGAAGTAGGCATGCGCACGGTTGATGTGCGCCTTCTCATTGTCGCGAGCCAGGTCGAATGCCTTCAAGAACCCCGAAGCGCCTGCTTCAAGATGCCCCTCGAGCAGCTCGATGGCTGCTGCGTTCGTGTACCAGCGAAATCGCGAAAACGCGTCGCGGAACGACTCTGGGTCTCCAAGTTCGTCGAGCAGCTTGCGTGCATCGCGCGTCTTTCCCTCCCGAAGCCGATCTCTAACAAAGTTCAGGCTGACCACGACACCGGGATCCGCTTCGTCTCCCTCCGGCTCTGGGGTTAATGATCGGGCGCCTGGCGCGACAACTGTAGTGAGGAGCTCTTGAATTGCTGCCTGTCCCGCTTGCAGGGCCTCGAATCCGCGCTGTGAAGCGGCAGATTGCGCCTCGGCGAGGTCGACGATCTTGAGGACGCCGTCCCTGACATCAAGCAGCGTTCCGCCCGGAAACCCCGGGATGTAGGCCCTGCCCACCTCGGGAAACATCCTGATATGGGCCTGAATGGTGTTCCAGTATTCGACCGAAACACTGAACTTGCCTTTCTTGCGGCGCTGCTCACTAATCTCGTGAACCTTCTTCACGATCTCTGCGGAGGGAGCGGCTGTCGTCGCGAAAGTCAGATGCTCGATCGCGAGGTTGGCCTTGTCAGCTTCGACAACGTCATCGGTGACCGTGGCAAGTGTGAATTTCTTCTTGATGTAGTGCTTGCACTGGATACCGATGCTCATGCCGAACGCCGAACGTCGATCGACGCCGAGTAGATCAACTCCGAACTGCGCTTGGCCGGCGCCACCAACTCGCATGAGGCCAGGGTCACGGTAGACCTGCTGGTACAACATGCAACACATGGCCTCGAAGTCGTCCTCCGTCTCGGGCCTAGTTAGTTCTGTATTGACCGGCATGCCTCCAGCTTACCCGGTCCAATCCGGGTCTTTACCGCCTTACTGACCGGCGCCTTCCGGGCGTCGACTTCAAGCCCACCTAGGACACGTATGGGTCGAACTACGACGGCGGCGGCGTGTCGGAGCGGTCAGTCGGTCCGCCCGAATTTCGAATGCCCGCAATGGAGTGTCGACCTCGCCGGCGTGTCACGGCCACAAGGAGCCGATCGCGAACGGCCGGTTTGGAGGAGCGAATTTCGTTGCGGTTTTTCGCTGTGTACTTATCCGCTACAAAGCGGTAGCATTGCGGAAAGATTCGCAATGTTGACGCGAACTTAGAGGAGGGACGTGTCCAGAAACTGCGCTGCTCGCCAGCTTATCCCGCAGTGTTATTCCGCACGGGCGGCAGAGGCCCGGTTTGCGGGGTTTGTGCTCCGAATTTATCGGACGTGTTATTCCGCAGATCGCCCGAAAAACCGTTCCACCACAAGCACTTCCGTGCGTCCTCTGGCTAGGTGTTATTCCGCAAGTGCGGGATATCAGCCCGCAGAACGCGGGTACACATTACGTTAAAGCTCATGATCAGCACCCGCATGCTTGTTGCAGCCTATGTGACGTTGTTGTTGTCCATGGCCACATTTTGGCTTGGCCTGCACAGCCTTCCGAAGTGGGTTCTCTTAGCTGTATTCTTCGTCGGCTTCTTCGCGGCAAGTGTCACAGTCATATATCCCTGGGCCAAATACTGGCGTTCGAAGGAGCAGAACCCCAAATCTTCCTCGTTGGAGTCGCGCAGTGAGCTTTAACAGGTTCGTCGATTGGACCCACAACGGCAGGACGCGTTCCTGCCATTCTTCACAACTGAGTGCACCGTTGCGGTCCACTCACGGCCAACGTTAGGAGCGGCAATGGGCGGTATTCCCAATGAAGCGTCTTGCAGCCTTTGCCACTTTCTGCGCACGAGTCCGCCGAAAGGTACGAACAGAAGTTTGTGGGACGTAAAGTCCGCTTGGTGCGGTTTTCATGGAAGGAAGCTCTTTGAGCATGGGCGGGACCCAGAGATTTCATTCACTGTGTGTTCAAAATTCAAGAGTGTCTACTGGCTACAGGAGGAAAATAAGATGTGGCCTTCGGCCCCTCTAGCCGATGAGGATCACTTATGGCTAAACCGGCCTTCGAATGACCCGCCGTTCTGGATACACAAGCCATTTGTGCGATTTGACGAGTTGCCGAAAGTCAATGCTGACACTGGCGAGGAGGTCGCGCCGTGAACTTCAATGCTGCCCACAGCATTGACGCAACGGCGTCCCGTGCGTCCTCTGGTTATTCTGGTGAGCGCCCCTAACATGGCAGTCGACACGGACGCTCTCGCGGCGCGCTGTCGCGTGCCTATGGCCCGCCGGTCACTTCTACGTTAAGCAGCATCAGATCTCATGCCCGTCAAAGCGTATTACCGGGAGGACTTGGCGCTCCAGCACTTAGAAACAGCGCTATCCCTCTTTGCGCAGGGGAATGACTACGGCTCGGTAGTCACTCTCGCCGGCGCGGCGGATGAAGTCTTTGGCAAGTTCTTGGTCGCGGAAGGGAAGGAGAACTCTCTAGAGGCTTTGAAGCGCGCCGTGGCTGCCATTCATCTGAAACTGTATGGCGAGCCTACACCGCCGAAACACATTGCGGACCGAGCAAATATGGCGAAGAACAGCCTGAAGCATTGGGACGTGGGTGACCTCAAGCTTGTGAAATTTGACCTGAAGCAGGAGTCGATTGACATGCTTAGTCGCGCAATCGACAACTACTGGCTTCTGAAAGAGGATCTCACCCCCGCCATGGAAAGTTTCGAGAGGGAGGTGCTGCGTGCTTAACTGGTCAGCCAACACGGACGCCCAAGGGCATCCGGCCGCTACGCGGCCATTGCCCTTGATCGCCGGTTGCTTTCAACGTTATCCCTCATGAACAGCGCCGTCGAACTGCACGACTCAACGATAGGCCATACGCACGTCGGGGCGCGACTTGCACGTTGTGTTCAACTCGGCCTATGTTCATCGCTCCGCTGGGCGGCCTGGAGTCGACGCAGGTTCTGGTTACGTGGAGCCGGCCGAACTGGTCTTTACCGACGCAACGTTTTCGGAAAGCGGAGGCGCGTGCATCGGCTCCGTGTCGGACGGTAGCCTCTCCGTGGCTAACGGAAAGTTCGAGAACGTCATTCCATTGCCCCTCAGTTTGTTTGGCCGCGTCTCGGCAACAATCGCGTTTTCTTCGGGCTCTGTCCTAGCCGTTACCGCTGCTGGGGTTTCCTATCTGGCCACTGGTCCGGCCCGCTTTGTGGAGGCATATGAGGGATAACAAGTCGGCCAACGCGGACCCGCAACTGCAGAAGGCGGCTTCGCCGCAAACGTTGCGGTCCGGTTGCCTCCAACGTTAGCCCTCATGTCCAGCGTCGATTGTGAATCGAACCACCGATCGAGCCTTTCGGATCGGGGTGCAGGGGCTGCGCTCGGCATCTTCGTCGGATTGATTGCAGGCGTATTTGTCGCAGTGGTTGCGCTGAGTTTTCCCGTTCTGTCGCCTGTTGGTTTCCCGGTGTGGATTTTCGGAACGACTATCGCAGTTGCGTGCATAGGCTTTGCGTTTCCGAGGGTCGGTTTTGAGAGCGCGTTCGGGATAGGTCGATTTCTGTTGGGCCTAATCGCCGGGCGGCGGTCAAATATTGTTCTAGCCTTCTTTGGACTACTCTTGTACTGGTACGCGTGGGTTACGCTTCGTAGCGGCCGCCTGCCCGGTCGGTTTGGGCTGACCTCGCTGACCGCCTCAGAAGTACCCGGCTTGTATTGGACCTTTGTGGGTTTCTGCCTGCTAGCGGGAACGTTGCTTGTGGTTTACGGGGCAGGAAGAATGTTCGGTGTCTTCAACCGGCTTACTCATGCGATCGACCAATACCTGGAATCACGAAATGGTTAGTGACTCGTCCAGAGAGCTCATGCGGGCTAACTGGTTGCTCGACGCGGACGCACAAGTGTGTCCGGCTGCTCTGCAGCCTTCTTTCTTGTGCGCCGGTCAGCGCCGACGTTAGACGGCATAGCATGAATGCGTTGATCGAGCGCCTCCTTGCCTCACGCCGAAAGGGCTGGTTTCGAGAACAGCCGATCTGGCACCCCTATGCAATGGCCGGCGGCATCGAATTGAAAACCGCGGAAGAAAGGGCCGGCGTTCCCTTGCCCGATGATCTGCTGCTCTTTCTTCGTAGTGTGGGCTTCGGGGACATCTCAGACGAAGACCTTAGCTTCCGGCTGGAGTGGTTCAATCCGGTGGAATCCGGCACGCTCAAAGGTGCGGCGCTGTTTGCGCAGGATGGTCTTGGCAACTTCTACGCATTTGTGCCTCCGGAAAACCGGATTGTTTACTTCGCGCGGCGTGAGCACGTCTTCGCCGAAGTGGCGCCCAGCTTTCGGGCGTTCATGCAGGAGCTCCAGGACCGAGACTATCGGCTTCTAGAATGGATCGCTAGCTTCAAGTTGTCTGTCTATGACTGGAATGCCGTCTAACAAGTCCGTCAACGCGGACGCCCAAAGCCGTTCCGCGGCTGCGCCGCGCCGTTCCCTGGTCGCCGGTTACGTCCGACGTTCAACTGCACGAGGATAGAAGTGCGTGCGCTCTACGCCGTCGCATACGTGGTTACTCTGGGGGTAGCTCTGGTCCTCGGTCGCACTCTGGCTGCGTTCGCTGGCGTGGGACCAATGGGAGGCTCTGTGTCTTTCGGAATTGTTCTCGGCTGTGCCGCGTTGCTCGTTTGGGCTGGCTTCGTGTTCGAGGATCCGCTTATTTGGGCTCGTATGCCCGGACGAGAACCGAAGCTACCGTCCTGGATAGGACAACCCCGTAATCCTCGTCTCGCCGGGTTCGCGCCGCCTCCAGCATCGCTCGGTCTCGCGGTTGGCCTCTTCTCCGCACTGATGCTATGAGCGTCGCGTCTATCAGGGCGATGCAGTCGAACTTGTCGGTCAACACGGACGTGCTCGCGGCAGGCATTCGCCTGCCAATAGGCCGCCGGTTACCTTTACGTTGAGCCTGTGTAAAAACCCTGCCGTTGATCGGCAGGCCGGTCGTCGCGGACTGCGGCTGAAGCGTTTGGGTAGACATTGCATTACGACGCAAGTGCCATGCCCCGCTACAAGCCCATTCACCGCGACCCGTTGCTGCTGCCGGTGGTGCTCGCCGAGCAGATCCAGCCTGGCACCTTCGAGTTCGCGCTGGATCACCTGGTCGATCACGAGTTGGATCTGTGCGCGCTGGACGCGAGGTTTCGCAATGACCAGACCGGTGCCAGCGCCTATGACCCGCGCGTCATGCTCAAGATCGTGCTGCTGGGGTACAGCCGCGGGCTGTTCACCAGTCGCAGGATCGAGGCGGCGTGCCGGCAGAACGTG
>JAAPAA010000008.1 GCA_012274165.1 Thiobacillaceae bacterium | reverse complement strand
TGTGAACATGATGCACCTGTTCTTCCGCGGCACGGTCGAGGCGATCTCCGCCGCCCGCGACGAGATCGCAGCGACGCGCCGCCTCTGGCTCTCGACCGGCTTCATCCCCGCCGATGTTCCCGGCTGGTGCCGTGTCGAGGTGTACATCGGCAGCCAGGCGATGGAGCTCGAAGACGCGGAAGTCGTCGAAGCGTTCCGCGAGTTGATGCGCTCAGCCCAAGGATGACCAGAACAGCAGATAGAGCCATACGCCCCGCATGCCCAGGCGCCTGGATTCAAGCACCATCGGTACAAAGCGCCTTACTGAACAAGCGCATAGCGGCCCCCGCTGTTCCTTCGATGCTGACGTGCCCAGCGCCAAAGCTCAGCGGGCCGACGGTATTTTGTCGGTCCGCCCTGCAGCGATGGGTTAGGAGCCATCCTTAGTTTTTATTTTCTAGCGATACTACAGGGGGAACTTTAACCTTCCCATCCAGGGCGAAAGCAACGAGGAACGGAATATCCTGCCCACACAACTTCGCCGTCCAACGCTCCGTAGTCCATTCCGGTAAATCATCGCAATTATTGGCATTTGGTCCACAGCCAGCCCTTACGATCTGGACATGAATCGATTCAATGTTCTGACAACTCGCGACTTTCTTGGCGACGATCTCGACGATGGCCGTGGCTTGCGCCTTTATGCGAGGTGGCGCGTTCGAATCACCGGAGATTGGAATTGATTGCGCGAACGCGTATCCGCTCAATGCAGCAGCGAAGATTGGTAGAAGCAGTGCACTAGTGCGCATAGTCGGGGTGGCTCCTAGCGAATAGCGTTTATCTGACGCCGAGGCGAAGCTGAAGCGAAGGCGCGGTGCTGCATGGCGTCAGATAAACCTCGTCGGACTGAACCGCCGCGGTGGCGGTGGTTATGGCGATTGTAAGCGCACGGGGACGGGAGTCAATCGTCTGGCGTGGCGATGAAGGCGCCCGACGAGGTCCGCGCAGGCATTTTTGGACGGATAAGAACTGTACTTGGGGGTCAGAACTATACTTCGGGAACTATACTTCGGGGTCAGAGACGAAATAGCCCGCAATCAATTCGTCTCTGACCCTGAGTGCTCATCGACCGTTCCTGGAGGCTCACCCCAGACTTAGGCTTCGAGGCCTGACATAATCCACCAGTGGATATTGCATAGGCGGGTACTATCTGACTTCGCCCACACAAGAGAAGCAATCGTCGCATGCGAGCAGAAGTCCAAGGGAAGACGAAGTACGCCGTCGTGGCGGCCGGGCAGTTGCCGGGCGTGAGCGACGTCGAGTTCGAGGCGTCGTTGGTCGAGCTGCGCGATCTCGCAAAGACACTGGGATTCAAGGTTACCCGGACGTTCACGCAGAAGCGCTCCGCCTTCGACTCGGCGGCCTACCTGGGCGTCGGGAAGCGGGAGGAGATACGCTGCTTCGTGAACGAACCCGAGGCCGCTGCATCTGACGCTGGCCACGTCGACGCCATCCTCGTCGACCACGAAATCTCACCGACGCAGACGCGCAACCTCGAAATCGAGGTCGGCTGCGAGGTGATGGACCGCACCATGGTCATCCTCGAGATCTTTCACCGCAATGCACGCTCCCGCGCCGCACGCGCGCAGGTAGAGATCGCTCGCCTGGGCTACATGGCACCGCGCCTGCGCGAGATGGCGAAGCTCGCTGGTCCGCAAGGGCGGCAGCGCAGCGGTACCGGCGGCCGCGGCGCCGGCGAGTCGCATACCGAGATGGACCGGCGCAAGATCCGTGACCGTATCGCCGAACTGCAGCAAGAAATAGCCGCGATGGACATCGAACGCCAGACGCAGCGCTCGCGGCGGCAAGAGCGCCAGGGGCTCGCTAACGTGGCGCTCGTCGGCTACACCAACGCAGGAAAATCCACCTTGATGCGCGCACTCACAGGAAGCGAGGTTCTGGTCGAAGACAAACTCTTCGCTACGCTCGACACCACCGTGCGCGCGCTCCACCCCGAGAGCATGCCACGCGTGCTCGACAGCGACACGGTCGGCTTTATCAAGAACCTGCCGCACGGGCTCGTTGCATCGTTCAAGTCAACGCTGGACGAGGCGCTCGATGCGTCGCTGCTTCTCCATGTCATCGACGCGAGCGATCCCGGGTTTGAACGGCAGATCGAGGTAACCGATGAAGTGCTTGACGAGATCGGTGCGAAGGACGTGCCGCGCATCCGTGTTTTCAACAAGATCGACCACGTCGGCGACGCAACGGCGCAAGCTGAATGCGAAGCGACGCTGCGCGTGCAGTACCCGGATTGCATCGTGATGAGTGCGCGCCGCAATAACGACGTCGCCCTGTTGCACAAAGCGATCGTCGCATTTTTCCATGAGAACCTCGTCGAAGCCGAGCTTTTCATTCCCTGGTCGGCACAGAAACTGCGCAGCAAAATCTTTTCCAGCTTTGAGGTGCTGGAGGAGCGCGCCGACGGCGAGGGCGCATTCTTACGCGTCCGCGGCGAGCGCGAGGCGGTGAGAGGTCTTTCCGAGCAACTCGACCGGGCACGCTGAATTCAGGACACTTGTACTACCCAATTGGACTCTGGACAGGACTCTGCGTCAGTTCATTCTTCTTTCTATATGAATGTCCGAATCGATCGATCACCATTGGCTGTCTTGTCCGACGGCCGAACTTCGGCCACAGCGGTCGCTGAGAATCAATACAACTGGAAGGCGGCGCATCCGATTTGAGCGGCCGCTATCGAAAAAATCGGGATGGCGGTTTCGACCCTGAACGGTCTCTCGAACTTCGCCGCCATGTGGGGCTGCTACCTGAAGTGCAGCGGTCACTCGCCAATTTGCGGCCATATTCGGCTTGTCGGCCTTAGCGGTCGCTCGTAATTCGCAAACAATGCACTCAAGGCAACCAGCAGGGGCGTTCGCTTTCGAAGGCAATCATATTGACTCTATCCGTCGAATATATCCAGAACGTGCCTCGGAACATAGGCAAAAACGCTAGTCGGGCGATAAGTTCTTGAGCGCCTTAGCCATTGGACAGCTCCCGCTGCGGCCTCTCGCTTCTGCACGCTGACGCTGATTGG
>JAAPAA010000085.1 GCA_012274165.1 Thiobacillaceae bacterium | reverse complement strand
CTCTTGCGGGGGCGGTACGACACTGAGCGCGGGTGAGTAGACGAAATTGGATGATGCGACGGAGAAAAGCATGAGCGGCAATACCACGCCGCGCCGCTGGGGCGCGTTGAATTTCCCTGCATGGGTTTTTGTGGGCGTGCTGATGGCGGCCGTGTGCGGGTCGGTTACGGCGCATGCGGCTGACGCAGGGGCGACGACGCCCCCGCCCATCGCCGATTCGACCCTGGAGGCGCCTGTCGTCGTCGACGGCGTCGAGCTGTTCACGGTGCGTGGCGTTCAGGCGTATCCCGCCGCAAAACGTGCGGCGCAAATCGAGAGCCGGATTGAGGCGTTCGCGGCGAATCCGGCGCTGTCATCCAAGGCGTTGACGGTCAGCGAGGTGGCGGATGGCTCGCAAATCATGGCAGGCAACCAGATGCTGTTGACCGTTTTTGAAGCGGACGCCCAGCTGGAGCAGGTTCCGCATCCCGTGCTTGCCCGCATCTACGTTAAACGCATCGGCGAGGCAATCGAAACCTATCGGCGCGACCGCACCCGCGAATATCTGTTGCGCAGTGCAGGTCGAGTTCTGGTCGCGACTGTGGCGTTGCTGGCTTTTATTGGGCTCGGCAAGCGTGCCGTGCGGCGTATCGACAGCGAGCTTGATGGTCGGGTCAAGGCGCAACTTACAGGGCTGGAAGAGCGTTCCATGCGGATCGTCAGCGCATCCCACGTTTGGATTGCGCTGCGCGGGGTGCGGCGAGTTATCTGGACGCTGGCGACCCTGTTCGCAGTTGTCTTCTACCTCGATTACGTGTTGCACCTGTTCCCGTGGACGCGCCTGTTCGCTTCGCGTCTGTGGGCTTTGCTGATCGATCCGCTGCGTGCCATGGGCGATAGCCTGCTCGCCGCGATTCCCGGTCTGGCGTTTCTGGTCATTCTGGCGATCGTGACGCGTTATCTGCTGAAAACGATCCGTCTGTTCTTCATGGCGTTGGCGGAAGGCGCCACGCCCCTGGCGCATTTTGAGCGGGACTGGGCCTGGCCCACGTACCGGCTGGTGCGATTTTTCGTGATCGCGTTCGCGCTGGTGGTGGCGTATCCCTATATCCCGGGATCGCAGTCGGATGCGTTCAAGGGCATATCCCTGTTTCTCGGGGTGATCGTTTCACTCGGCTCGTCGTCGGTCATCGGCAACATCATTGCGGGCTACACCATGATCTACCGGCGCGCGTTCCGGGTCGGCGACCGCGTCAAGATCGAGGAGCACGTTGGCGACATCACCGAGTCGCGCCTGCTCGTCACCCATTTGCGCACGCCGAAGAACGAGGAAATCGTCATCCCCAATTCGGTCATCCTCAACAACAGCGTGGTGAACTACAGCACGCTGGCGCGCAAGGGCCAGCTGATTCTGCATGCAACGGTAGGCATCGGCTACGAAACGCCGTGGCGCCAGGTGGAGGCGATGCTGTTGCAGGCGGCCGACCGCACCGATGGATTGCTCAAGGAGCCGAAGCCTTTCGTGCTGCAGAAACAGTTGGGCAGTTTCGACGTGACCTACGAGATCAACGTCTACTGCGGCGACGCCCAGGCGATGAACCGTCTGTATACGCAGCTCCACCGGAACATCCTCGATCAGTTCAATGAATATGGCGTGCAGATCATGACGCCGGCCTACGAAGGTGATCCGGAGCAGCCCAAAGTGGTACCACGCGAACAGTGGCATGCCGCCCCGGCTGCGGCGCCTGAGGCGACGCCGCGCTAGCTTTTTTCCCCGACCGCAAATAGCCCGCGCCGGTTGTGCAATATCCGGCCCGGGCTCGCGGATAATCGCGCCGTATGAAAGCAGTCCCCTACTGGCGCCTGTCCGGTTTCTATTTCTTCTACTTTGCCTTCGTCGGCGCGATGTCGCCGTTCTGGGGGCTCTATCTGCGTTCGCTGGCGTTCAACGCATTCCAGATTGGCGTGCTGATGTCGCTGCTGCAGGTGATGCGGATATTCGCGCCCAATATCTGGGGCCACATTGCCGACCATACCGGCAAGCGCACCGCCATCGTGCAAATCGCCGCAGCGGGCAGCGTGCTGGTGTTTGCCGGCGTGTTCGTCAGCGACAGTTTCTGGTGGCTGTTCGCGGTGATGGCGTGCCTGAGTTTTTTCTGGAGCGCGTCGTTGCCGCTGGTCGAGGCGATGACGCTGTCGCATCTGGGCGAGCGCACCGACGCGTATGGCCGCATCCGGCTGTGGGGCTCGGTCGGTTTCATCGTGATGGTGGTCGGGCTGGGTTACGCTTTCGATTACGTGTCGATCAGCTGGCTGCCGTGGGCGGTGCTGGTCGTGATGCTGGGCATCGTCGCCTCGGCGCGGACGATTCCCGAAGCGGAAATCCTGCCGCATCCCACCGATGACCATTCGGTGTGGGTGATCGTCAAGCGGCCCGAAGTGGCGTCGTTGTTGGCGGCCTGTCTACTGATGGCGGTGACGCACGGGCCGTATTACACCTTTTATTCGATCTACCTGGTCGACCACGGTTACGACAAGTCCACCGTCGGCTGGCTGTGGGCGCTCGGCGTGCTGTGCGAGATCGGCATTTTCCTGATCATTCCGCGCATTTTTGCGCAGGTGACGCCGCGCCAGCTGATCCTGGCGAGTTTCGCGCTGGCAGTGCTGCGCTTTTTGATCATCGCCTGGGGCGTGCAGTCGGCCTGGATGGTGTGGGGCGCGCAGACGTTGCATGCGTTCAGTTTCGGCACTTATCACGCCGCTGCCGTCGCGCTGATCCATCAGCACTTTCGGGGCCGCCATCAGGCGCGCGGGCAGGCGTTGTACACCAGTCTGTCCTACGGCGTCGGCGGCACCATCGGCGGGCTGGCCAGCGGCCTGACCTGGGAGTCGCTCGGTTCGGCGTGGACGTTTACCCTGGCCGCCGCGAGTGCGGCGCTGGCGTGGGCGGTGTACGCGGTATGGGGAAAGTCCAAATAGCCGCAAACAAAAGCCGTGCCAGCGCCCCTGAACCTATGAAATAATCAGCGTTTAACGCTATTTAGCCTCTAATCCGCATGCCCGGACTCACCTTATTCCAGAAATTGTGGGACGCCCATGTCGTCCACGTCGAAGCCGACGGCACCACGCTGCTCTATATCGACCGCCATCTGGTGCACGAAGTCACCAGCCCGCAGGCATTCGAGGGACTGAAGCTGGCGCATCGCACACCGCGCCGCGTCGATGCAGCGATCGCCGTGCCCGACCACAACGTGCCGACGACCGACCGCTCGCAGGGCATTGCCGACCCAATTTCGCGCCTGCAGGTGGAAACGCTCGACGCCAACTGCGCCGAATACGGCATCACCGAATTCAAGATGGACGATATCCGCCAGGGCATCGTTCACGTCATCGGCCCGGAAGAAGGCCTCACGCTGCCTGGCATGACCGTGGTGTGCGGTGATTCACATACTTCGACGCACGGTGCATTTGGTGCGCTGGCGTTCGGCATCGGCACCTCCGAGGTCGAGCACGTGCTGGCGACGCAATGCCTGTGGCAGAAACCGTCGAAAACCATGCTGGTGAAAGTCGAAGGCAACTTGGGCAAAGGCGTCACGGCCAAGGACATCGCGCTCGCCATCATCGGCGAAATCGGCACCGCCGGCGGCACCGGCTACGCGCTGGAATTCGGCGGCAGCGCGATTCGTGCGCTGACAATGGAAGGGCGCATGACACTGTGCAACATGGCGATAGAGGCGGGTGCCCGCGCCGGCATGGTGGCGGTCGACCAGTCCACCATCGACTATGTGAAAGGTCGCCCTTACGCGCCCAAGGGCGCGGCATGGGAGCAGGCGGTGGCGTGGTGGAACACGCTGCACTCGGATGCGGACGCCGTTTTCGACCGCGTGGTCGAATTCGATGCCGCGCAGATCGAGCCGCAGGTGACTTGGGGTACCTCGCCCGAAATGGTGACGACGATCAACGGCAGCGTGCCGGATCCGGCCACGGCGCCGAGCGAAACCAAGCAGCATGACTGGACCCGCGCGCTGGAATACATGGGGCTGCAAGCAGGCACGCCGCTGGCCGAGATTGCGGTGGACAAGGTATTCATCGGCTCCTGTACCAACTCGCGCATCGAAGACCTGCGCGAAGCCGCCAGCGTGGCCAAAGGCCGCAAAGTCGCGCCCAACGTCAAGCTGGCGATGGTGGTGCCGGGATCCGGGCTGGTCAAGCAACAGGCCGAGGCCGAAGGGCTGGACAAGATTTTTGTCGCCGCCGGTTTTGAATGGCGCGAGCCCGGTTGCTCGATGTGCCTGGCGATGAACGCCGACCGGCTGGAACCGGGCGAGCGCTGCGCCTCCACCTCCAACCGCAATTTCGAGGGACGGCAGGGGCAGGGCGGTCGAACCCATCTGGTGAGCCCGGCGATGGCCGCCGCCGCCGCATGTGCCGGGCATTTTGTCGATGTGCGCAATCTATAAGGAG
>JAAPAA010000084.1 GCA_012274165.1 Thiobacillaceae bacterium | reverse complement strand
GGCCTTGAGTTCGGCGAAGTCTTTTTCCGCATACGGCCGCGCGCGCGCGCCGAGGTCGGACAGGAACTTCAACACTTCCGCCGGGGTGTTGGCCATCTTGGTGGCCAGCGATTCCTCGGCGTAGCTCTTGAATCCCAGCATTTGTGCGGCTTCACGGCGCAGCTTGAGAATTTGCGCGATCAGCGGCGTGTTGTCGAGTTCGGCCTTGCCGAATTCCGACGCGCGGGTGACATAGGCGCGATACAGCGTTTCGCGCAGGGCGCGGTTGTCGGCGTATTGCATCACCGGCAGGTAGGACGGCATGTGCAGGGTGATTTTCCAGCCCGGTTTGCCATCGATTTCAGCCGCCTGCCGCATCGCCGTGAGTTCATCGTCCGGCACGCCAGCGAGTTCGGCAGCGGTGTCCACATACAGCGCGTAGTCGTTGGTCGCGTCGAGCAGGTTTTCCTCGAATTTGGCCGACAGTCCGGAAAGCTTTTCCTGGATCGCCATGAAGCGGGCCTTTTGCTCGGCGGGCAGTTCGGCGCCGCCGAGGCGGAAGTCGCGCAGCTCGTTTTCCACGATCTTTTTCTGCGCTGGCGAGAGCGCGGCAAACCCGGGGCCGGCCGCCAGTGCCTTGAATTTGCCGAACAACGCCTCGTTTTGCCCCAGCTCGGCGAAGTAGATGGTGATCTTGGGCAGATTGGCGTTGTACACCTCGCGCAGCTCGGGCGAATCCATCACCGAATGCAGGTGCGACACTTGACCCCAGGCGCGGCCGAGCTTCTCGTTGGCGTCGTCCATCGGGCTGACGAAAGCATCCCATTCAGCGGGCGTCGCGGCGTCCATTGCGCGCTCGACCGTGGCGCGGCAGTCGGCCAGCAGTTGGTCGACGGCGGGCGTGACGAACTCGGGCTTGAACTCGGCAAAACGGGGCAGGCCGGAGAAGTCGAGCAGGGGATTGGCGATCGGGGTGGTCATGGACAATCTTTCACAAAGAGGACGCGGGGAGTGAAGCATCGAAGCGGCAGTGCACAGCGATTATAATTTGAGCCCGCTCCCCCGGGTTTTCAACCCCTTGTCGACCATGGACTTAGACTGCATCGCCCCGCACCACGGCATTCACCCGCAACTCGCCCCCGGCGCGTGGGTGCATCCGCGCGCCACCGTGATCGGCGAAGTAGCGCTGGGCGCGGATGCATCGGTGTGGCCGGGCGCGGTGATCCGCGGCGATGTCAACTCCATCGCCATCGGCGATGCGACCAATATCCAGGACAACAGCGTGCTGCATGTGTCGCACAAAACCCCGGCCAAGCCGGCGGGCGGGGCGCTCGTGATCGGTGCGCGCGTCACCGTCGGCCATGCCGTGATCCTGCATGCCTGCACCATAGAAGACGAATGCCTGATCGGCATGGGCAGCATCATTCTCGACCGTGCTGTGGTGCAAAAACATGTGCTGCTGGGCGCGGGCTCGCTGGTGCCGGAAGGCAAGCTGCTTGAATCGGGCCATCTCTATCTCGGCCGTCCCGCCAAACTGGTGCGTGCGCTCACCGACGAAGAAATCGCATATTTCAATTATTCCGCCCGGCACTACGTCACGCTTGCCGGGTCCTACCGCTAAGCTTCCCGTTCACTGCTCATTACACTTATGAAATTCGCCAAACCCGCCGCCCTCATCGTCGTCGCCTTGCTGGTCGTTGCCGCGCTTGCGTATGCGATGCTGAGCAAACCGGACGCACCCGCCGTCACCTTCGTCACGCTCGATGGCCGTCCGATCCAGCTCGACAGCCTGCGCGGCAAGGTCGTGCTGGTGAATTTCTGGGCAACCACCTGTCCCGGCTGCATCAAGGAAATGCCCGGCATGATCGAAACCTACAATCAATACAAGGCCAAGGGCTTTGAAATCATCGCGGTGGCGATGTCCTATGATCCGCCCAGCTATGTGGTCAATTTCACGCAAACCCGCCAGCTGCCATTTCCGGTTGCGCTTGACGTGAAAGGTGAGTTCGCGCAGGCCTTCGGCAATGTCCAGTTGACGCCCACCAGTTTCATCATTGGCAAAAAAGGCCAGATCCTCGAGCAAAGGTTGGGCGAACTCGATTTTGTGGAACTCAAGACGCTGCTCGACAAGGAGCTGTCATGAAATTTGCCTTCGCGCTGATTGCGCTGACGCTCGCGCTGGGCGCGTGTAGCGCCGAGTCGCCTGCGGCCAAACCCGCCGCCCAGGCCTTGCCGGATGCGCCGCCGCCCCCGCCGATGCTGGACGAGGGCGGCGCCTGTGCGCAGGATCTCAGGCTGTGCGCCGATGGCAGCTATGTCAGCCGCAGCGGCGCGGCCTGCGCGTTCGCAGCCTGCCCCGGCGCGGGCGCAAAATAATTTTGCTGTAACCACTCAATACTTTTCCGGATTTTTATTCATGGCGCAATACGTCTATTCCCTCAACCGCGTCGGCAAGATCGTGCCGCCGAAACGACATATCCTGAAGGACATTTCCCTGTCGTTTTTCCCCGGTGCCAAGATTGGCCTGCTCGGCCTCAACGGTTCGGGCAAGTCCTCGCTGATCCGCATCATGGCCGGGGTGGACAAGGACATCGAAGGCGAAGCCATCCCGATGCCGGGCATCCGCATCGGCTACCTGCC
Source organism: Thiobacillaceae bacterium (assembly GCA_012274165.1). Lineage (GTDB taxonomy): Bacteria > Pseudomonadota > Gammaproteobacteria > Burkholderiales > Thiobacillaceae > Thiobacillus. Next base: position 8,299 of record JAAPAA010000084.1, on the reverse strand, counting down.
GCAGGAACCGCAACTCGACCCGACCCACACCGTGCGGCAGGCGGTGGAAGCAGGTTTGGGCGAGATTGTCGAAGCGAAAAACAAGCTCGAAGAAGTGTACGCAGCCTACGCCGAGCCCGATGCCGATTTCGACAAGCTGGCCGAAGAGCAGGCGCGTTGCGAGGCGATCATCGCCACCGCGGGCGCCGACCTCGACACGCAAATGGAAATCGCCGCCGATGCCTTGCGGCTGGCGCCGTGGGACGCGGTGATCGGCAACCTGTCGGGCGGCGAAAAACGCCGCGTCGCGCTGTGCCAGTTGCTGCTGTCCAACCCCGACATGTTGCTGCTCGACGAGCCGACCAACCACCTTGACGCCGAATCGGTCGAGTGGCTGGAGCAGTTTCTGGTGCGCTACCCTGGCACCGTGGTGGCGGTGACGCATGATCGCTACTTCCTCGACAACGCCGCCGAGTGGATTCTGGAGCTGGATCGCGGCCACGGCATTCCGTGGAAGGGCAACTACACCAGCTGGCTGGAGCAGAAAGAAGCGCGCCTGGAAACCGAAGGCAAGCAGGAGCTCGGCCGCATCAAGACGATGAAGCAGGAACTCGAATGGGTGCGGCAGAACCCCAAGGCGCGCCAGGCCAAATCGAAGGCGCGCCTGTCGCGCTTCGAGGAGCTCAACTCGGTCGAATACCAGAAGCGCAACGAGACGCAGGAGATCTTTATCCCGGTCGGCGAGCGGCTGGGCGACAAGGTCATCGAATTCAACAACGTGTCGAAGGCATTCGGCGACCGCCTGCTGATCGACAACCTCAGCTTCAGCGTGCCGCCCGGCGCGATCGTCGGCATCATCGGCCCCAACGGCGCTGGCAAATCGACTTTCTTCAAGATGATCACCGGCCAGGAAAATCCGGATTCCGGCGAAGTCGAGATCGGCCAGACGGTGAAGCTGGCGTACGTAGACCAGAGCCGCGATGCGCTGGCGGCCGACAAGACCGTGTTCGACGAAGTCGCCGAAGGACGCGACATCCTCACCGTTGGCCGCTACGAAATCCCCTCGCGCGCCTATCTCGGCCGTTTCAACTTCAAGGGTGGCGACCAGCAGAAACTGGTCGGCAACCTGTCCGGCGGCGAACGCGGCCGGCTGCATCTGGCGAAGACCCTGATCGCCGGCGGCAACGTGCTGCTGCTCGACGAACCGTCGAACGACCTGGACGTAGAAACCCTGCGTGCACTGGAAGACGCGCTGCTGGAATTCGCCGGCTGCGTGCTGGTGATCTCGCACGATCGCTGGTTCCTCGATCGCATCGCCACCCACATTCTGGCGTTCGAAGGCGACTCGCAGGTGGTGTTCTTCGCCGGCAACTACCAGGAATACGAAGCCGACAAGAAGCGGCGACTCGGCGAAGAGGGCGCCAAGCCGAAGCGGATCCGCTACAAGCCGATCAGTCGCTGATGATCGTCGCCGCACTCGCCGACGCCGGGCGTTACGCCGCACTGCATCCCCGCTTTGCACAGGCATTCGAGTTCCTGCGCAACACCGGGTTAAGGGCGTTGCCGGCCGGTAAACACGCAGTGCAGGGCGAAGCGATTTTCGCCATCGTCGAAGCCTGTCAGGGCCGCACGCGGGCGGAGGCGCAACTGGAATGCCATCGCCGTTACATCGACATTCAGCTGGTACTCGAAGGCATCGACCAGATGGGCTGGAAGCCGCTGGCCGAATGCGTGAGCCCGGCAACGGATTACGATGCCGCGCGCGATATCCGCTTTTTCAACGATGCGCCGTCGAGTTGGATCGCCACCCCGGCCGGATCGTTCTGCCTGTTCTTTCCGGACGACGCGCATGCGCCGCTGGTGAGCACCGGCTTGATCCGCAAGGTGGTGGTGAAAATCGCTGTCTGAATCAATAGTGCGGCGGAATTTCGTCGCGCGGACTGTGCGGCTCATCCTGCGCGGCGTCCTGCATCCGTTGGTGCAACAGGCGCAGTTGCTGTTGCATCGAATCGAGCTGGGCTTGCTGGCGCACCACGACCTGGTTGAGCGCGTCGATCATGTCTTCGGCAAATGTCAGCTTGGCTTCGAGTTCGTTCAGGCGGGCCTGTGCCCAAGCCGCAAGGCTGTCGGGTAATTCGATCATGGTTGTCTGGCTGTCGGCAGCAATGGCATAACGAGTTTTTCCAGCCGGGCATAGTGCAGCTGCCCGGCGACTGTGTGGCGGATGCGCCCGTCGGCATCGACGATAAACGAGGTCGGCACGCTCGCCACGTTGCCGAAGGCGGCGGCGACCGAGGCGTTGGTCGGCGCGGCCATGAAGGCGTAGCCTTTGTCCCGCATCCAGGCGGCGATTTTTTCCGGCGAGTCGTCGATGCTGATCGAGACGACCTCGAAACCTTTGCTGCGCGTATCGCGCCAGAAATCGTCGATCACCGGTTTTTCCTTGCGGCAGTAGGGACACCAGGTCGCCCAGAAATTCACCAGCACGACTTTTCCCCTGAGCGCATCGCTCGTCAGCACGCGGCCATCGGTCAGGGTGACGTGCCAGGGCGGCGCGATGCGATTTTCGTCGCTGACCTCTGCCGGCGGGCGAAACCACAACCAGGCGATTAAACCCAGTAAAATCAGGGTCAGCGGACTTGGCGTCCATTTTTTAAGCAAGGTCTGTTTATCCATGTTGTGGCTGAAGGCGTTTCATATCGTGATGGTGGTGAGCTGGTTTGCCGGCCTGTTCTATTTGCCGCGCCTGTTCGTCAACCTGGCGATGGAAACCCACGAGGTGGCCTACGATCGATTGCTGCTGATGGCGCGCAAATTGTATCGCTTCGTCACCCCCATCATGTGGCTGACGCTGATAACCGGCAGCGGGCTGTGGCTGGCGTATTTTCCGTTCAGCATGAACTGGATGTGGACGAAGCTTACGCTGGTTGCCGGCCTGGTCGGCTATCACCATGTGTGCGGCAAGCGTCTGCGACAGTTCGAGGCCCGACAGAACACTAAATCGCACGTCTGGTATCGCTGGTTTAACGAAATCCCGGTGATTGTCTTGTTGCTCATCGTGTTGCTGGTCGTATTGAAGCCCTTTTAGGAAAGCCCCGTTTGAAATCCCAATCCCGTCGCCCCAAAACGCCGCATCCCGTCCGCCCCGAGCGCGACGTGCTGCCGCCCGCCAGCCATTTCGCCACCTGCCCGCGTGGGCTGGAGCCGTTGCTGGAGACAGAACTCATCGCCGCCGGTGCGCAAATCGTACGCCAGTTGCCCGCCGGGGTACTGTTCATGGCCGACGCCGCCGCCGAGATGCGCGCCAATCTGACCTCAAGGATTGCCACACGCATCCTGCGCAAGGTCGGCTTCACCCGGTATCACAAGGAAGAGCACATCTACCGTGCCGCGCTCGACCTGCCGTGGCCGTCGTGGTTCAGCGTCGACAAGACCATCGCGGTCAAAGTGGGCGCGCAAAATGCGCCGCTCAAAAGCCTCAATTTCATCACGCTGAAAATCAAGGACGCCATCTGCGACCGCTTTCGGGAGGAAACGCGCGAGCGTCCGAGCGTCGATACCGAGTCGCCCGACGTGCCGGTGTATGCCTTTTTCACCCCGGACGCAGTGACCTTTTATCTCGACACCAGCGGCGTGCCGCTGTTCAAGCGCGGCTTCAAGACGGAGGCGAGCGCGGCGTCGGTCAAGGAAAATCTCGCCGCCGGACTGCTGATGCTGTCCGGCTGGGAACCCGGCACGCCGCTGCTCGACCCGATGTGCGGCGCCGGCACCATTCTGATTGAGGCGGCAGACATGGCCTTGAGTCGCGCACCGGGGCGCGGGCGGAGTTTTGCGTTTGAACACTATCGCGACTTCGATGCGGCCTTGTGGAAACGCATCAAGGCCGAGGCCCGCGCACAGGAAAAGCCGCTCAGGAAACTGCCGATTTTCGGGTCTGACCAGGATCGCTGGGTAATCGACAAGGCAAAAAACAACCTCGTTGCAGCTGGCTATGCCGACGTGATCGAGCTGCACGTGTCCGACGTGCTTGAATTGCAGGCGCCGGCGCCGGGCGGCACCATCGTCACCAACCCGCCTTACGGCGAGCGACTGGGTAACGGCGAGGAACTGGCTGACTGGTATCCGCAGTTGGGCGACTGGCTGAAAAAGAACTTCAGTGGCTGGGACGCGTGGATCATTTCGGGTGATCCGCTGCTGCCCAAGTTGATGGGGTTGAAAGCGAGCCGGCGCATTCCGCTGTTCAATGGGCCGATCGAAACCCGTTTCCTGCAATACAAGGTGATCGCCGGCTCGATGCGGCCGGTTAAACCGGTGCCACCGCCAAGCTGAAAGCACAGCGCGGCAGTGCTGGACGAAGGGCGCGTCAACGCTCAGGATCGAAGCAGATTGGGCCTAAATAAATATAAGCGGGAGAGCACACATGTCCAGTTTGTCGGGTAAGACCAGACATTTCATCATCGAGCTGGATGCGGCGGTTGAAGCGCATATGGACTGGTCGCGCCGGGTGATGCGTTGCGCGGTGTTGCGCGCCTCGCCCGGGGAAGATGTGCTGGCGAACGAGGCGCACATGCTGTGCCGGTTCGGTTACTGGTTTGCATCGCAGCGGTCCGATTTCGACAAGCTGGACGCACAAAAGGCACAGCAGGTCGAGGTCGTGCATCAGGCCATGCATGATGCCATTCGAGCCATATGCGCCAGCATTCTGGCCGGGCAGCCGGGGGCAGCCAGTGATCTGGCGGTGTTTGAGGAGAGCCAGTCCGAGCTGACCGGTTTGATGGCCGGCTTTAAAACCCAGTTCCTGTCCGATGCCGTCTGCAATGACCCGCTTACTGGGTTGCCCTTGCGCTACGGGATCGAGGACGAGTTTGTTCAGGCGCAAAAAGCGGTCCGGCGTGAACATACCCAGCTCTATGTGGCGATGATCGACGTCGATCACTTCAAGCGAATTAACGATCAATATGGCCATACGGTAGGCGATAGCGCGTTGCGGCATTTGACGGACAGCCTGACCGGCGTGCTGCGGCCGAATGAGCCCCTGTTCCGCTTTGGCGGCGAGGAGTTTCTGATGTTGATGCAATGTCCGTCGCGCGAAGCGGCCACCATCGCGGCGAACCGGCTCGTCGAGCAGGTGCGCAATTCGCCGATGGCCATGGTGGGCGACGCCCAGCCGATCAAAATGACCATTACGCTGGGGTTGACGCGGGTACGGCAGGACGAGTTTCTGGATGATGCGGTTGCACGGGCAGACTTGGCGCTGTATGCCGGCAAACGCAGCGGACGCGATTGCTACGTCATCCAGGATGACTGATGGCAACCGGCCTTCGTCTAGACGATACCCAGGTGATCCAGGCCTGACATCATGTCGCGCCCTTTGGCCTCCTGGCCGTGCAGCTTGATCTGAAGTCGCAGGTCGTTGAGGCTGTCGGCGTTCCTCAGCGCATCTTCGTAGGAAATCATGCCCGCCTCGTAGAGGTCGAACAGCGCCTGGTCGAAGGTCTGCATCCCGAGCTCGCGCGACTTCGCCATGAGCTCCTTGATTTCATGGACCTGGCCCTTGAAGATCATGTCGGCGATCAGCGGCGAGTTGAGCAGAATTTCGACCGCCGCCACGCGGCCAGTCGTTCCCTTGCGTGGAATCAATCGTTGCGAGATGAAAGCCTTGAGGTTGAGTGACAAGTCCATCAACAACTGGTCACGCCGCTCTTCCGGGAAGAAGTTGATGATGCGGTCGAGTGCCTGGTTGGCGCTGTTGGCGTGCAAGGTGGACAGGCAGAGGTGGCCGGTTTCGGCGAAGGCGATGGCGTATTCCATGGTCTCGCGGTCGCGAATTTCGCCGATCAGGATGACGTCGGGTGCCTGCCGCAAGGTGTTCTTCAGCGCCGAGAACCAGTTGTCGGTATCGATGCCGACCTCGCGCTGGGTGATGATGGATTTCTTGTGCTCATGCACGTATTCGATAGGGTCTTCAACCGTGATGATGTGGTCGTATGCGTTCTCGTTGCGGTGACCGATCAGGGCGGCGAGCGAGGTGGATTTGCCGGAACCGGTGGCGCCGACAAAAATCACCAGGCCCCGCTTGATCATCGCGACATCGGTCATGATGGGCGGCAGATTCAGCTCGCCCATCTTGGGTATCTTGGTGACAATCGTCCGCATCACGATGCCGACGCGCCCCTGCTGGACGAATACGTTGACGCGGAAGCGGCCGATTTCAGGCGGACTGATGGCGAAGTTGGATTCGTTGGTCGCTTCGAAATCGCTCCATTGCCGATCGTTCATGATCGAGCGGGCCAGTTCGCTGGTATGCGCTGGCGTCAGGGTTTGATTCGAAACCGGGGTGATTTTGCCGTCGACCTTGAACGCGGGCGGAAAGCCTGCGGTGATGAACAAGTCGGACGCATTCTTTGCCAGCATCAGGCGCAGCAGGTCGTGGATGGTTTTTTCTGCATTCATCGGTTTTTAACCCAGGAAAGAGTCTTTATTCTGCGCTGCGCCGCGCGCCACGCCGGAAGCAATGATGTTGCGCTTTACCAGATCCTGCAGGCATTGATCGAGCGTTTGCATGCCGATGTTGCCGCCGGTCTGGATCGCCGAATACATCTGCGCCACTTTGCCTTCACGGATCAGGTTGCGGATCGCCGGAGTGCCGATCATGATCTCGTGCGCAGCGACGCGGCCGTTGCCATCCTTGGTTTTGAGCAGGGTTTGCGAAATGACCGCGCGCAGGGACTCGGACAGCATCGAGCGCACCATTTCCTTTTCCGCCGCCGGGAACACGTCGACCACGCGGTCGATGGTTTTCGCCGCCGAACTGGTGTGCAGGGTGCCGAACACCAGGTGGCCGGTTTCGGCAGCGGTGAGCGCCAGCCGGATCGTTTCCAGGTCGCGCAATTCGCCCACCAGAATCACGTCCGGATCTTCGCGCAGCGCCGAGCGCAGCGCGTTGTTGAACGACAGCGTATGCGGGCCGACCTCGCGCTGGTTGATCAGGCATTTCTTGCTTTGATGGACGAACTCGATCGGGTCTTCGACGGTGAGGATGTGCGCATAGTTGTTTTCGTTGACGTAGTCCATCATCGCCGCCAGCGTGGTCGACTTGCCCGATCCGGTCGGGCCCGTCACCAGCACGATGCCACGTGGCTGGTCGGAAATTTCCTTGAAAATGGGCGGGCAGTTGAGTTCTTCCAGCGACAGCACCTTGGACGGAATGGTACGGAACACCGCGCCCGCGCCATATAGCTGGTTGAAGGCGTTGACGCGGAAGCGTGCCAGCGAGGGAATCTCGAACGAGAAGTCGATTTCCAGGGTTTCTTCGTACACCTTGCGCTGGCCGTCGTTCATGATGTCGTACACCATGCGATGCACGTCCTTGTGCTCCATCGGCGGCAGATTGATACGGCGCACATCGCCGTTCACCCGGATCATCGGCGGCAGGCTTGACGACAGGTGCAAGTCGGACGCTTTGTTCTTGACAGAAAAAGCCAATAATTCGGATATATCCACGTGAGCCTCGGCTGGGGTGTTTTGAAAGATAATAAGCGCAATGAGTAACGGTCTTAAAACGGATGAACTTGAGCCAGACATGCCGTCTGCGCATGATGCGCCCAAACAGCGTTTGATCCGTGTGCAGACGCGGATTGCGCAGGCTCTCGCCGACGCGGGTCGCGCGGCAACGACGGTATGCCTGCTGGCGGTCAGCAAGACCTTCGATGCCGCGTCGGTGCGTGAACTGGCTGCCTTTGGCCAGCGCAAATTCGGTGAAAATTACGTGCAGGAAGCGCTCGACAAGCAGCATGCCTTGCGCGATCTGCCGCTGGAGTGGCATTTCATCGGGCCGGTCCAGAGCAATAAAACCCGCGCCATCGCTGAAAACTTCAGCTGGGTGCACAGCATCGACCGGCTGAAAATCGCCGAACGGCTGTCGGCGCAGCGTCCGGCGGGTTTGCCGCCCCTGCAGGTGTGCATCGAGCTGAATGTGAGCGGCGAAGCCAGCAAGGGCGGGGTGATCGCCGCAGAACTGCCTGCGCTGGCTGTAGCCATATCTGGACTGCCGGGCTTGCAACTGCGTGGTTTGATGGCGATTCCCGCGCCGGCGACTGAGGTGACCGCCCAACGTGCCGCCTTTCGGCAGGTGCGCGTGGCGTTCGATGCGCTGGTTGCACGCGGCCACGCGCTGGACACCCTGTCGATGGGCATGTCGGCCGATCTGGAAGCCGCCATACTGGAAGGCGCGACGATCGTGCGGGTTGGTACTGCACTCTTTGGTGAAAGGATAAAACATGCACAAGGTTAGTTTCATTGGCGGCGGCAACATGGCCGC